>QMPB01000005.1 GCA_003648395.1 Bacteroidota bacterium | reverse complement strand
TCTACTCTTGAATCATTGGTTATTTTATTGTTAAACTCATGAATAGCAATAGTTTCTCTATCTTTATTATTCTTTAAATCAAGTACTTTTCCACTCCAAAGAACATTATCTACAAGAATCCATGCTCCTGAGGGTAATTTATCAATAATGATGTCGTAATAATTTGAGTAGTTATGTTTATCGGCATCCATAAAAACTAAATCGAAGTTAATGTCTAATGTTGGTATTATATCCAAAGCATTACCGATATGCATATCAATTTTATGGTCAAGCATGGCAAGTTTGAAATACTTATTTGCCATTGATTCTAGTTCTGCATTTATATCAATGGTATGCAAAATTCCGTTATCGGGTATTGCTGAGGCCATGCAAATGGCAGAATACCCAGTATAAGTTCCTATTTCAAGTATATTTTTTGCATTACTCATTTTTACTACCTGCTCAAGAAATTTCCCCTGCAATTCTCCCGAAAGCATCCTAGGGCGCAGTACTTTTAGCTGAGTTTCTCTTTCAAGCTTTTTTAGTAAGGGGTCAATATCTTTACTGTTATTAATGCAGTAGCTTTCTATCTCGTTACTTATGAAATTCATTATATTTAATATTTTATAGTATAATCCTTAATTATCATTTTTATAAATAAGAGAACTCAATTTATTAGGGTCAAAAACTTCATTTGCTATTTCAAGTATTTCTTCAGATTTAATTTCCTCAATTTCTTTATTCATAAGATCTATAGAGTCAACTTTATCGTAAACCAAAATGCTTTTGCCAATGCTAAGTAGTTCATTTACATTTGATTCTTGAGCAATTGCTATTTGGCCAATTAGCTGTTGCTTGGCCCTTTGTAATTGTAAACTACCAAGTTTATTATTACGAAGCTTTGCTAGTTCCTTATGTGTAAGCTTTATAGTTCTTTCTAAATAGGCAAAATCTGTTCCTAGATAGATACTTAGAATTCCTGTATCGGAATAAGGAGTATAATTGGACTCAATATTATAGCAAAATCCATATTTTTCACGAATTCCCATATTAAGCCTTGTGTTTAGTCCTGGACCTCCCAATATATTATTCAGAAATATAAGTTTATTTCTATTTTTATCCTGTGCGCTATAAGCTTCATTTGCAATAATACAGTGTGCTTGATGCACAGGTTTCTTGCGAATTTTATTAGAAGGTTTGTAATTACTGAATTTACTTCTCTCAAAATTTCGTAATCGAGTAGGAGCTTCGCCAAAATGCTTTTCACATATGGCTACAAATTCTTTAAAATCGAAATTGCCAACAGAGCAGATTACGGTTTCATCAGTATGAAAATTATTAAAAACAAATCTTAGAATATCTTCTCTTTGATATGATTTCACGAGTTCTTTAGTTCCTAAAATATTTCTCCCCATAGGGTGACCTTTATAAACAACATCTTCAATCTCATCAAAAATCTCCTCGGCAGGATTGTCACGATAAGAGTTTATTTCGTCAATAATAATATCCTTTTCTTTATCAATCTCTTTTTTTGGGAACTGCGAATGTAATGATATATCAGAAAAAAGCTCAACTGTTCGATTGTAATATTGCGGTAAGAAAGAAGCGTAAATACATGTCTCCTCTTTAGTAGTAAAGGCATTAATCTCCCCTCCAACATTCTCAAGATTTGATAGTATATGAAAGGATTTTCGCTTGTTGGTGCCTTTAAAGATTGTGTGTTCAATAAAATGAGCCATTCCTTGCTCATTCTCTTTTTCATCACGTGATCCAGTATTTACCATTAGAGCACAATGTGCTACAATGTTATTTACCGGTTTATGTATTAAGCGTATCCCGTTCTTTAATGTATGTCGTTGGTATTCCATTTAGTTTTTTAAATAGTTTTTTTTAATAGAATTAAAGATTGCAAAAGTAATTCATATTAGTGAGTATTTAAAGTATATAAGTTATATAAAATAAAAACCTCCAGATTGGATAACCTGGAGGAAAAAAATAATTAATCACTAATTAATAAAATTGAGGTAGGAATATTTGTATAGTGTTGCTTAAATAGCCTAATTAATATGTAAATAAAAAAATTAGTTTTAAATTTACGCTACAAATGTAATAAAAAAAATATTACAAATAATAAAAAAATGCAGAAGTGTTAAATAAAAAGATAATAAAAAACCACTACTGTATAATAACCTTATTTATAGAGTAATGTGTATCTGAAATAAGTTTAAAGAAATAAATACCTTTAGGGTATTTAGAGGTATTTATAGAGTTAACATCATTATTTAGAATAGTAATTTCGTCAATAATGCTTCCAATGCTATTAATAATAGTAAGTTTAATAGCTGTATTTATATTTTGGTTAAGTTCTATATAAATAATATCCTTAGCTGGATTTGGGTATATTTTAACCTTATTGAGCTTATTATTGGTGGAATTATTAATATTTGTAGCAAAAGGATAGGTTACAGATTCCCATAAACCTCTGCCGTAGGTTGCAGCTCTAATTTTATCTCCGGTTTCAAAAAGTTCAAGTTCGCTTACTATTACATTTGGAAGATCTTTCATGAATGGAACCCAGTCGCCTAAGTTGGTGTCATAATAATAAACTCCCATATCAGTTCCAACATAGAGACCATTGGCAGTATTTGGAGCATTTACAATGGTATTAACAGGGTAGTTAGGTAATGAGCCTGAGATATTAGTCCATGTGGCTCCTCCATCTATAGTTTGATACACTTTCTGTCCATCATAGAAACCAGATTTACAGACCCATACTTTATTAGGATTAGCCTTATTTATTGCTATTGAATTTACTTGTCCACTACCTAAATTTCCTGAAATTGTAGTCCAGTTTGTGCCACCATCAGTAGTTTTGTATAATGAATAGTTATTTGCAGTCCAAATAGTTGATGTATTATTTCCTGTGGCTGCTATAGTATTTAGTTTACCTCCTGACCAGCTTGATATTTTTGTCCAGTTATTTCCTTTGTTTACAGTCTTCCATACATTATCATAGCCAGCTATGAGTATGTTAGCATTATTATCATCCATTATATATGGTGTAACCCAAGCGCCAGTCTCAGGGATAGAGTTAGATATTTCAGACCAATTATTTCCTCCATCATAACTTCTTCTAATATTACCATAATAAAGTGAACCGTACATGGTATTACTACTACTGTGGCTAATAATACATTCCATACCATCGCCTCCTAATACAAAATTCCAATTAGAAGTCATAAGGTTAGAGCCATTGTCTTGCCATCCTGTTAATATTTTATTGGCAATAGTTTTAGATCCTCCCATTCTGTACATTTGAGCAATTGCTAGTTGATTATTCTTTTCGTTCCAATTGCTTCCATTATCTGTAGATTTTGATACCCCTCCATCAGTACAAGCCCATATTTCGCTAGAGTTATGTGTATTATATCTAATCATATGAATATCAGCATGAGTGTACGGAACTCCTTGTCCCGCAATCCAGTATCCAGCTATGTTCCAACTGCTTCCACCGTTATTTGATGTCCACATATTTACTCCACCTACAAATAATTTATTTTTATTTGTAGGAGATACAGTTAATGCTAAATCATACCATGCTTGACCACCAGCATCACTTCCATTCTTACTCCATCCCAATAGGTTTGGTGAGCTTGCTTTTAGAGTAAAATTACTTCCTGCATCGGTAGATTGATAAATACCATTAAATCCTCCATCAGTATTATTGCCTGATAAAGCGTAAACGTAATTAGGATCGTTTGGAGTAACTGCAATTTCAACTCTACGCGAACCACTAATTGATAGTTTATTGGTGAAGCTATCTCCGCCATTAGTGGATACAATTACTCTGGTACTCGATGCTATATATATTGTATTTGGATCGCCTGGCTTAAACTCAATATCTTTATATGTTCCTAATTTCTTACGAGTCCATGTGATACCTCCATCTGTAGATTTATAAAATCCTAAACTTGTAGAGGCATATACAATATCTGGATTTGTAGGGTGAACCAATAATCTATAAGCTTTTCTTTTTTGTTGATAATTATAACTTAAGCCAGTAGTATTCCAAGTGTTTCCACCATCAGTAGATTTCAAAATACCTATAGAATAAGTGTCGTCACCATCAATATCACCAGTGGCTACATAAATAATGCTTGCATCACTAGGAGCATACTTTATGTCAGAAATTCCTATGGATGCAAGGTCGTCAGTATTTGTTGTCCATGAAGTGCCTCCATTATCACTTCGCCATATTCCTCCTGAAGGTGCGCCAATAATTATTTTATTGCTATTTGTTGGATGAAAGTCAACGCAATTAATTCGTCCACTACCAATTCCATTGGAAGGACCAAATGGGCCTAATTGTACCCATTGACCTGCAACACCAATACTTTTTGCTGTTGATATTTCTTTTTGTATTCGTCTATAATCAGTAATTCTATTTTGAGGAAGATCTAATTTGCCATTTTCCCCAATTCTGTTTTGTTGAAAATATTCTTTTCGCTTAAACTGTTTAAATCCTTTTCCTTTTTCGTATTCTCTATTGTCCCAATATGCATTAAATGAAGCTTGCTTTTGTGCTAAAGTTAAGCTTGTGTCTTGCATGTCGGTTACCCATTGTTGAGCTGTAATATCCTTAGTAACAATAGATAATAGGATCATTACAGTAGATGCAATAATTGCGGATTTCAATAATTTCATAATAATATGTGTGTTTTATTAAGTATGCGAAAATAATGTTTTTATTTGTCTATAAATATATATCTTTGAGTTTTTCTAAAGTATATTACAAAGCCCTTTTCAAAGTGAGATATAATTTCCATTTTTTATTTATTGTTATTATTACTATAAGTTTTAGTATTAATGCTTTATCACAGCACCGAGTTGATTATAGCACAGTTAATCCTAGTGGGATTTCGCAACCTTCAAGAATCGATAGTGATTGGTATTTTCAAATACAAAATTTAGAGGTAAAAGAGTATAATACTTTGTATAAGAAGTATTTTGCATCGCAAAAAAGAAAAGTAAATAAATTGTGTTCTATAAAAAGAGTAGAGGAGTACAAAGGAAATGGTTTGCATAAAGAGTTTGTAGATACTATTATTGTTGATTATGCATTCTCTGGTAACCCGTATAACTATAGTGCTCCTAATGATAATACAATGGCAATTTCTAATGACGGAATTGTGGTTTCTGCAGTCAATACTAATATTATTTTTTATGATACTAAGAAGGATAGTTTGTTGAAAAAAATGACCTTGAAACAATTCTCCAGATCACTTGATGGTATTAGTAATCATCAATACGATCCAAAAGCTATTTATGATTATCAGAATGATAGGTTTATTTTAGTTTATCTAGCTGGTTCTGGTACTTCGGGATCTTCTCATATTATTGTTGCGTTTTCTACTACTAATAACCCTTTGGACGATTGGAATTTATATGCTGTGGAAGGAAATCCGTTTGATGATGATTCATGGACTGATTATCCTGCAATAGCGTTGACTGACAAAGAACTGTTTATTACAGGTAACCTAATTAAAACTGGAAATGGTTCATGGCAAACGTCTTTTAAGCAAAGTCTTATTTGGCAAATGGACAAACAAAAAGGTTTTGATGGTGAAGAGTTGAATATGGCAATATTTTCTGATATTAATTATCAAGATATACCGTGTAGAAATATTCATCCTGTTAGAGGAGGTAATAAGTTTTATGGGCCAGAAATGTATTTTCTTTCTGAGCGAAATTTCGATATTGCAAATGATAGTTTCTTTGTGATGAAAATTGAAAAATACCTTGAAGATGGTGATGTGAATTTAGATATTGATGTAATTATTGCTGACGAAAAATATGGAATGCCTCCTAATGCATTACAACCAATACTTACTGATTCGTTGGCAACAAATGACTCACGTGTTTTAGGGGCTTTCTTTTACGATAATAAAATTCAATTTGTAGGAAACTCTGTTGATGTAAATACAGGTCATGCATCATTTTATCATGGTGTTTTGAACCTTGCTGAAAATAAAAGATCAATACATTTAAATGTTTTTTCGGATTCTGTATTAGAATATGGATATCCTAATATTTCTTTTTGTGGAACAACAGCAGAAAGTCAACAGTCAATAATTACATATAATTATACTTCATATAAAACTTTCCCTGGCATGGCTGCCTTTATTTTTAAAGGAAGTGACGATGCCTACAGCCTTCCAACAATACTTAAGGAAGGAGAATGTGGAATAAAAGTGTTAAATGGAACTCTGCAGCGTTGGGGAGACTACTCTGCTAGTCAGCCTATGTATAATAAACCCGGGCAAGTATGGACTTCTGCAACTTATGGAAAAAAGCGTAACTCTTTGAGAGTATATGGTACATGGATTGCTTCGCTAAATACACAGCTAGTTGATGAAGTTGATCTTGCTGATGGTGAGAATATTGAAACAAAAGTTTATCCAAATCCTGCTTCTAGCGAGCCTGTTATAATTGAATTTAAGCTTGAAGAAAGTGAAGTGATAATAGTTCAGATTGTAGATATTAATGGTAAATTTCTTGACGAAATATATCATCAAGAAGCTAAAAGAGGTAGGAATAGAATAAGTTTTCTTACAACACAGCTTTCTAATGGCTTGTATTTTGTTATAATAAAAAGTGAAGAAAAAATTATTAAAACTCATAAAATAAGCGTTGTTAATTAACGAAATACTTATATAATATTCTATTGTTTATTCTAGTGATTAAGAATGTGCAGTAGTTATGTGCAGATATACAGTTGTTTATATAAGGACGCTATATCTTAGTAGGTTCTCTTTTTCTTCAAAAAAATAACTTTCCATAACCTATATTTAACATTGTGGTAACATTACGCCCTTATTCTAAGAATACTTTTGTGGTATTAATAATTGAATAAAAACTAAATATAAATTATCGATGGATATTTATCTAATAATGGTTGTAGTGCTTTTTGCACTTGCTATCGCTGACTTAATAATAGGAGTTAGCAATGACGCAGTAAACTTTTTGAATTCAGCAATTGGATCAAAGGTAGCCGCATTTAAAACAATAATGATTGTTGCTGCATTGGGAATTGTAATTGGAGCAACATTTTCGAGTGGTATGATGGAAGTTGCTCGTAAAGGAATAATGAATCCTCAACATTTCTTTTTCTCAGAAATAATGCTGATTTTCTTGGCAGTAATGATAACAGATATTATTCTGTTAGATACCTTTAATACATTGGGTATGCCTACGTCAACAACAGTTTCAATTGTGTTTGAATTATTAGGAGCTTCTGTTTCAATAGCAATGTTTAAAATTCTTGCTAATGGAGGTGAGATGGCTACTTATATAAATTCCGCTACTGCACTTAAGATTATTAGTGGGATTCTGCTTTCGGTAATAGTCTCATTTGTTTTGGGAGCAGCTGCAATGTATGTTTCTCGTTTGGCATTTAGCTTTAATTACGAAAAGAGAATTAAATACTTAAGTGCAATTTGGGGTGGTATTGCTATTACAGCGATTACTTACTTTATAGTAATTAAAGGATTAAAGGGGTCTACTTTTGCTGATTATCCAATGACCTTGGGGTTAGAGTCTGGTGCAGAGCCGGTTATTCTTAAGCAATGGGTTCAAGATATGGCATTCCCAATTATTGGATTTAGTTTTATAGGATGGACAATCTTATTGCAGGTTTTATACATTATATTTAGGATAGATATTCTTAAGCTTACGGTGCTTGTTGGTACTTTTGCTTTGGCAATGGCATTTGCAGGCAACGACCTTGTAAACTTTATTGGAGTTCCATTGGCAGGATATGCCGCTTATACCGATTTTATAGCTCATCCAGGAATGGATCCAGGTAATTTATTAATGGAATCGTTAACAGGTAAAAGTGTTGCGCCAGCATCATTCTTAATAATGGCAGGGCTTATTATGGTAGTTACTTTATGGACGTCTAAAAAAGCACGTAACGTAATAAAAACATCTTTGGACTTATCGCGCCAAGATGAAGGAAACGAAAAGTTTGGCGCTTCGCCAATAGCACGATCCATGGTTAGAGCTTCAATTTCTGGTAGTGAAACAATGTCTAAATTTGTTCCTACAATAGTTAAAGATGCTTTTAGTCGTCAGTTTGACCAAACAAAATCTCGAGAGAAATATGACGCAATGGGGGCTGATGCACCTGCATTTGATATGGTTAGGGCTTCGGTAAATCTTGTTATGGCGAGTATAATTATTTCCATGGCAACATCACAAAAATTACCTCTTTCTACTACCTATGTAACATTTATGGTGGCAATGGGTACTTCCTTGGCTGATAAAGCTTGGGGGCGTGAGTCTGCAGTATTCCGTATAACAGGAGTTTTAAGCGTTATCTTAGGTTGGTTCTTTACTGCACTTATTGCATTTACTGCGGCTTTTGTTGTAGCAGCTATTCTTCATTACCTAGGAATATTTGGTGTTGCTCTTATGGTTGCTGTAGCGATATTTATTCTTTATAAGACACAAATATTGCAAAATAAAAATTTGGCAGCAGGCGATAGTGTTGATAATAAAAGAGCAAGTATTGAAGAAGTAGGCGTAGTGATTTCTATGAACGAATCTGTAGTTGATAGCCTTGCAAAAATGAAGTCAGAAATGTCTAATGTGCTTGCTGCATTAAATAATGAAGATAGACGGAGCTTGAAAAGTGCTAATGAAAGTATTATGGTTATTAATAAAGATGCTAAGGCACTCAAGAAAGGTATGCATAGCACAATTAGTAAGTTAAGGATGGAGACGGAAGATTCAGGTTTATATTATGTTCAGGTATTGGATTACTTACGCGAAATGGCTCACTCGTTAGAGTTTATCTCTCAGCCAGCTTATGAGCATGTTCTTAATAATCATAAGAAAATGACTGATGAACAAAAGAATGATTTAAATGAACTTAACTCTAAAATGAGGTTGTTAATAGATAGAGTAACGCATGCTATTAGTAATAATAACTTTGAGGAATTGGACCATATTATTGCAGAGCAACAGCAGAGTGTTGACTTTATTAAGGATATACGCAAACGTCAGGTTAAGCGTATCAAAAAAGGTAATGCTTCAACTAAAGCGTCACTACTATATTTTACTATTGTACACGAATATCATAATATTCTATTACAAATGGTGAACTTGCTGAAATCTCAACGCGATTTTATTACAAAAAAGTAATAAATAACTACATACATAAGCCACTGAATATTTAGCATAACTGCGAGATACTCAGTGGTATTTTTATTTTACAGAAAGTGTAATAGCTATTAATATTTTAGTTATTTTTGCAGTCCGAAAATAATCGGTAGTTTGTAGTGAATATACTTATGTGTAATAAACTATGAATCAATATTTTTTATTAATAAATTTTTAAACAACGAGAATTATGTTAAATCGTTATGAAACCGTTTTCATTTTGACTCCCGTTTTATCTGAAGATCAGGTAAAGGAAGCGGTAAAGAAGTATCATGATTTAATCACTAAAGCTGGTGGTAAAATTATGAATGAAGAGAATTGGGGTTTGAGAAAGTTAGCCTATAATATTCGCAAGAAATCTACAGGATTTTATAATCTAGTAGAATTTCAAACAGAAGGAAAAGAAATCCAAGATTATGAAGTTGCATTTAAGCGTGACGAAAAAATCTTACGTTTCCTTACAGTTAAATTAGACAAGCACGCAGAGGCATATGCTACTCGTCGTATTAAGAAGAAGAAAGATGCTGCGAAAGCTAAAAACTAATCCTTTAAATTGTAATTAAACATGGCAACAAGTTCAGAAATTAGATATCTTACTCCAATAGCAGTAGATACAAAGAAGAAAAAATACTGTCGTTTCAAAAAACTAGGTATTAAATTCATTGATTATAAGGATGCAGATTTCCTTATGCGTTTTGTTAATGAGCAAGGAAAAATTCTTCCTCGTCGTTTAACAGGAACATCATTAAAATATCAAAAGAAAGTGGCTCAAGCTGTTAAAAGAGCTCGTCACATTGCATTAATGCCTTACGTAGGTGATCTTTTAAAATAGAAAAATTATGAAAGTTATATTAAAACAAGATATCGCCAAATTAGGATTTATTAACGACACCATTAATGTAAAAGATGGATATGCTCGTAATTACCTAATTCCACGAGGAATTGCTATTCAAGCTACTGAGCAGAATGTTAAGATTCTTGCTGAAGTATTGAAGCAAAAGGCGCATAAAGAAGAGAAAATTCGCACAGATGCTCAAGAATTAGCAACTGCAATTGAAGCTGTTAAGCTTACTATTGGTGCTAAAGTTGGTACTAGCGGAAAAATATTTGGTTCTGTAAATGCAATGCAAGTAGCAGATGCACTTAAGGAGCAAGGTAATATAGAAATCGACAGAAAGAAAATAGTTGTTGATAGCGATAAAATCAAAGAAGTAGGTGAGTATACTGCTATGGTGAATCTACACCGTGAAGTGAAAGCTACACTTAATATTGAAGTAGTCGCTGAATAATAATTTTATTCTTCAAAATATTAAAATCTCACTATTTAAGTATAGTGAGATTTTTTTTGTAGTTTTGGTAAGTATTATTCAATTACTTGCATTGCTATAATATATAATCAATTAAATAGAACATTATGCTCAGTAAAAGTCAGATAAAAAGTATAAAGGCTCTTCATAAAAGTAAATTTCGTAATAAAGAAGAGAAATTTATTGCTGAGGGAGCTAAGGTTGTTGATGAGTTTATGAATAGTAATTATACTATTATTGCTATTTATGGAGTTGATGAATGGGCTGATAATCATATTAATAGATCATTAAATATTATTAAAGTGTCTGCAAAAGAATTACAAACAATCAGTCTACTGAAAACACCGAATCAGGTATTAGCAGTGGTTGCTTATCCAGAAGCTGTGAGCTTGAATTATGAAAATAATGACTTATGTTTGGCATTGGATACTATTCAGGACCCAGGAAATTTTGGAACTATTATTAGAATTGCTGATTGGTTTGGTATTAAGAAAATCATTTGCTCTAAGGAAACTGCTGATGCCTATAATCCTAAAGTAGTGCAAGCAACAATGGGCGCAATTACTCGTGTGAATATTGAATATACTGATTTAGCACAATGGCTTACTAATTTGCCAGTAGATGTTAACGTGTATGGTACATTATTAGATGGAGATAATATGTATGAAACTAATTTAGCGAAGAGCGGAATTATTGTTGTTGGTAATGAGGGAAATGGTATTTCTGCGGAGGTTCAAAAAGCTATTACTCATAAAATAAAAATACCATCATACGCCGAATCAATGATGGAATCACTTAATGTAGCAGTGGCTACCTCTATTGTATGCGCTGAGTTTAGAAGGCCTTAGTTAATATATTATGCAAAAGATTCTTTCTATAGTTTTTATTATTTTATCAGTTCAATTTACTGCTACTGCTCAATATTCTATAGGAATTTCTTTGTCAGGTATTGGCTATCATCCAAAAAAAGAAAAATATGATAATGTAAATATGTATAAGTGGTCTATAGATAAGAAAGGACAGTTTGTAGCATTTTCTTCTATTACTTTTTTCTTTTCTTATAGATTTAACGATTATGTTGGTGCTAAGTTAATGCAGTCCCTTGTGCTAAGTGACTGTGCAGGGCATTTTGCTGGAATTACTCATTTTGGAATTGATTTGCATGATGATATTATTGGAATAAAAAACCCTAATCATCAATTGAGTGCTACCTTTGGCCCTTTCTGGTATTATCGTAAAAATTGGAATGAGAATCCTAATTATAAGCAAGATTTAGATTACTTAAAATCTACACAAAACAATAAATGGGAAACTAGGTTTGTTTGGCATGGAGGGCAAATTGAGTATTCATACCTAATTCCAGAGAGTAATACTGCTATTACTGTTAATTTCTTGCCTGCAATTCCTTATTTATACACTCTCGGATTAGGAGCAAAGTATTTGCCATAAAGACTATGTTTAGTTGTCGCTAATAGTATAAAGTGTAGAAAACGTATTGATAATCAGTCAATAATAATGAAAATAGTAATTTTGTAAAAGAATAATTAATTATATTCAAGAATACTAACTTAGAGCCATTATTTCAATAAATCCACTAATGCTTTAGTAGTGTTTTTTCTAGAATATTTTTCAGAAAAAGTATTGCTTTTCTTTGAATATAAATCTTGAAGACTACTATCCTTAATATTACTGAGATTTTCATATGAATAGTATAATCCAGAATTTGTTTCAGCAATAATACTTTCCACATCTCCATTTATAGGTCCTATGGCTAAAATTGGCGTTTTAGACCCTAGGTATTCAAACAATTTACCAGTAAGTATTCCCTCGTTTTGCGGCACTTTTGGTATTAGTAATAGAAGAATTCCAGCATTTATCATCTCCTGAGTAATCTTACTATGAGGAATAGCCTTTTGAAATATAAAGTTGTCTATAACATTATTACTTTCAACCATCTCTTTAAACTCGCGAGGGATGCTACCAATAAAATGAAATTTATAAATTGGAAATCTTTTTGATAGCTCAATTATTTCCATTAGTGGATAGTCAGTTGTAATGGTTCCAGTATAAACTATATTAGTATTTTTCTTTACTGCTTTAAATTTATCCTTAGCAAAATCAAGCTCATCATAGCCATTAGTAATCACTCTTATATTTGCTTTACTATATCTATTTTGTAGTGTTTTCTGAATACTTGGACTTACAGTAATAGTAATGTCTGATTTTTCAATAACTGCTTTCTCGTAATTATGATCAATCTTGCGGGCTAGTGAACTTGGATAAAACTTATCATAAAAATAAATATCGGTCCAAGGATCACGTAGATCTGCAATCCATTTAATACTGGGAAATTTCTTTTTTATACTTAAGCCAATTAGCTGAGTAGAGTGAGGTGGACTAGTTGTGATTACAGTTTCTATATTATGCTCACTAATAAGCTCAATAGCTTTTTTTAGTGCATATTTATTCCATCCTTTTCGTGGGTCAGGAATAAAGAAATTACCTCTAACAAAGCGAGCGGCTTTTTGTATAATATTTGGCTCTTGCTCATTACTAAATCCTCCGTATGGAATCTCTTTGTTCTTTTTTAGTGATGTATAAAGGCTATAAAGTTCAAAAGTTTTTGTTCTGAAAGTAATATTATTGCTTGCCTCCTCAATAAGAGATTCGTCTTTTTGAGGATACGAAGCGAGCTTGTCGTCTACAGTAAGTACAATAGGCTCATAATTATGAGTACTAAGGTATTTAGCAAACTTCAACCATCGCTGAACTCCCGCTCCACCTGATGGTGGCCAATAATATGTTATAATAAGAACCTTTTTCAAAATTAGCTTTCTTTTGTTAAACTAGTTTTTGCCTCCAAAGCTATAACTCCCATAACTAATACAATTAATATTAATGAGGATATGAAAGTTATTTTCTTACCAATAAAATAAGATTCTGGCTCAAACTTCCATTCTATTTTATGATCTCCTGCAGGAATAACCATTGCTCGAAGTAAATAATCAGCTCTTATATATTCAGTTTTCACACCATCAATATATACATTCCAACCTGCGTCATAATATATTTCTGAGAAAATAGCTAGTTGAGGCGATTCTGCATGAGAAACATAAGTTAACAGATTTGGCAAGTATTGTGTTAAATTGATTCTTGCAGATGGTTGATAATTAAATCTGTTTTTATCAAAATATGATTCAAACTTCTTGTCAATAATTGCTGTTCGCTGAGGCTTAAAATTAGAAATAATCCTAACTTTAAATTGAGTTTTGGCTAAGGCTTTTCCTCCTTGTATATTTGAAACGTCTATAAAATTAATTGAAGTATCCATTGAGTTATTTCCAATAATATATTCTATACCATCAGATAAGCCTAATTTACTAATATCAAAATCTATTTTCTGACCTGTAACAGAAGTGATAATAATAGGTGTAGTATTCAGTATAGTATCAATCTTAGACATTGGCCTTCCATAAATTTCTACACCTGATTTATCGTCAATAATAGAAATTTCAATGGCTGTACCTAGGTGAATAATTTCTTGATCGGGATTAGAAACAAATTGCTTATTCATAACAAACCAAACATTGCCCAAAGCATCAGGATTTCGTTGTGCCATTGGTGCTCCACCTTGGCTTGATACAATAAAATATTTGGTATTCAACATATTCAATACCTGCATATTACCTCGTGAAAGATGGTGCTCTATAACATCTTGATATCTACGTAATTTAGCGCCATGATATCCTCCAATAGATTTGTGATAATACGAAGTAGAAGCGTCGTTGAAAGTGCTTACAGTTGTATTAAAAACTCTAAAGTTAGGATCCTTATCTTGCATTATTTGCATATTTGCTTGTGTAGCTTTATAAGGAGTTTTTATATTCGACTTTCTTTCGTAATTATCATCATTTATATATCTTCTATCTACGCTAATAATATCTGTAAGCATCAATATGGTTAATCCAATAAGTAGTACATTCTTATTAATTTTCTTTAAGGAATATACAAATATAAAACCAGCTCCAAATACTATA
This sequence comes from Bacteroidota bacterium, assembly GCA_003648395.1. Next base: position 12,487 of record QMPB01000005.1, on the reverse strand, counting down.
AAAATAAAGCTACGTATAGCGTCAGAGGTAAAGATATCCATTCGTACTGTAACCAAATCATCAAATAATTGTTGATAGAGAGATGCTTGCTGTGGGTACTTATTTTGTAAATCAATTAATTGTGCAATATCTCTATCGCTTAAGAAAGTGAATATACCTGGCATTAGGTAAAATAATAAACTAAGGCCTGCAGTTAAACCCAATGAAATATAGAAATATTTCATATTCTCTTTAATTAACTCGGGCTTCTTAATGATATTATTTAATGCAATAAATGCTAATATCACCATAGTGAGTTCAGCAATAACAAGAATTGTAGAAACTGTACGGAATTTATTATAGCCTGGCATATAATCGAAAAAGAGGTCGGTAAACCACATCATATTATGGCCCCAAGCCAAGAAAATACTTAAAATGGTTACAGCAAATATTGCCCACTTCATTCTACCTTTTACTATAAATAATCCAAAGATAAATAGGAAAACTACTATTGCTCCAACATATACAGGTCCGGAGGTCATAGGCTGACTTCCCCAATATGAACCCATAGATGCAATATTTTGTTTGAAACGCGGGTCTGATACTTTTTCTAGTGATTTTTCGGCATACATACCAATGGGAATACTTCCGCCACCTTTTGCGTTAGGAATCATAAGTGTAAGAGTCTCCTCTTTGCCATAGCTCCATTGTGTAGCATAATCGCGATCCAATCCGCTAGATTTTATTTTATGGTCGAAACTAAGTTCAGATGCTCCACGAATAGTATAAGGGGAGTATTCCATGGTTGTCCAATAATTTCCTGAGTTTACTGCAATTGCAAGTATTAATCCCAAAAACAATACGCCAATGGATTTGCCAAAGTGCCCAAATTCTTTTTCTTTTATTGCACCATATAGCTCAGCAATACCATATACGAGCACTATAAAGCCAAGGTAATAGGTTATTTGAGCATGATTTGAGTATAGTTCTAAAGCCATAAAAAGGCTAAAGAGAACTCCTCCAACTAAATATTTGCGATGCTTGAAAGTGTATATTACAAATGCCAAAGTTGGAGCCATATAGCCAATGGCATGTGCTTTCGTATTATGACCAGCTCCCAGAATAATAAAATAATAGGAGGAAAATCCATAAACTATAGAGGCTAATATGCTGAGCCAAGGATCAACTCCTAATACTAGCATTAGAATAAAAAAGCCAAGCATATATAAGAATACATAATCTGCAGGGCGATTGATTTTCAATCTGAATAAATAGCTATCAATATATCTTAATAAATTCTCACTATGAGCAACAGATATTTGATATGCTGGCATTCCGCCAAACATTGAGTTAGTCCAAAGGGCTTCCTCTCCGTATGCTTTTCGGTAATCATTAATTTCTTTTGACATGCCAACATACGTATTCCTATCGTGTTGCTTAAGTACTTTGCCTTGCCATAGAGGGCCAAAGTAAACTATGCTTATGGATAAGAATATTATAATTGCTGCAATATGTGGCAGGTAATTTTTAAAATTAAACTTATTGCTCATAGTTTTCTTTATTTATCTTCTTTAAATTCTTCAAATTCAATATAATCACCAAGGTCTTCTTTCTTTGTGGTATTAGATTTCTGCTTTTCCGAAGCAGAAACTCTTACCTCTCCTTCATTGTTTTTTGCTTGTTCTGGATCTACAAATCCTTGCTGTTCGTTAAATCTTTCTTGGGCTTTCTTTATCCATCGTTGTGCAAAAAAAGGTAATACAAACTTAACTATTAGCTTAAAGCCATAATAGAAAAGCATTAATATCAGTAATGTTCTTAAAAATGTCATATTTATTTAATTTGTGTTTAGCATAACACATTATTATTGCTAAGGCTATTATTATAGCCGATATTTAATTTGCGAAGATAAAAAAAATACCCTCATATTTTTCCTCAAAAAAATCTTACTAATATGTCAAAATACACAATTTATTTTACTAATTTTGTCCGTTGCTTAATAATTATATAAAAGATTAATTATCAGCAATATGTGTAATTATTGCATGATTTAGCATATATATTGTTATCTTTTCATTAATTGATTATTTAATTATTGCTATAATTAATAACGATATTTTAAAGTTATAGTGCTTAATATTGAATTAAATAACTTTTATTAATTCATATTGGAGAATGCGAAGTAGAAGAAATAAAAAATTGAATTACAAGAAATAGAATATGAGTAATATAGATACATTTTTAAATAAGTTTGTTGACTTTCAAGTAAAAAAAAGAGGACAAGAACTCTATTCAAACGCTAAAGTGCTTTCAATAGACTATTCTAGTGCTGATGATACATGGATGTGTATTGTAGAGGGTAGCCGCAAGTATATTACTAAAGTGAAAGGTCTTTCTACAAATAGAATATCCACATCTTGTACCTGTGATTATAATTGGGGACCTGTATGTAAGCATGCTGTAGCTACTCTTTTTGCAATAGATAACTATAATGAAAATGATAATAATGAAAAAGCAATAAAACGTAAAGCTTCATTTAAACAAAGAATAGAAGGAAAATATCCTATTACTAAGTATAAAAGTATTACGCGTGAGTTTGTTTTTAATAATAGCCTAAGCGAATTTCATTCTATTCTATATGTTGTTAATAATAATATGATTCGTTCTGCTTTTATTAATGATAATACTATTACAGTACAGCTGTCTATTAATAATAAAACCATTAGAATAAGAAAAATTAGTGGAAGCATATATATTCAGTCTGATGAACTAATGGTGCGCAAAGGGCTAAAACAAGGAGAAGCTATTGTTTTAATGCTTATTGCTCAAAGTAAATTTTCTGATATTTTGGATACTGCTTTTACAAATATTGATAAGTTTAAAAAGGCGAGTTTAAAGGATTATGGATTAACATCAAAAGTCTCCTTTGACGACTATTTCAAGCTTTCTATTAATCTTGAGCAGGGTTTGCAGGCACTGCCTACAGGTAAACTTAGTACAGTTGTTATTCCTAATAATAAAGAAACTCGCGGGCAAAACAAGCTCGATAATTTGTTAAGCGAAATTAATCAAAATCGTAATTTACCTCTTTCAAGTTTGATTCGAAATAGCGAATTTTTACTTGGTTTTGTTATTCAACAGATGGGCTTTGATGAGAATTCGTTCTTAAGTATTGACCCTATACAGGGAAAAGCAAATAAAGGAAAAACTAAACTTGCTTCAAGATATACTATCGTTAATGATGCTGCAGCTTCTAATCTTGCTATTTCTGAAAATCAAAAAGATATTTTAGGCTTAATAGATAAAACAGATAGTATTGAAACTAATATCGAACTTTGGGAAAATATAAATAGAGTATTGAGAGGGTTGCATGATGAGAAATTTGTTTATTATAAATCTGATACTTATGCTAAATTATCTAAAAGTAGTCTATTACAAATAAACGTATCAGATAAGTTTGCAAGTATAGAAGTTGATATCTCAACAGATGAAATGTTTCTTATTGCCTCGATGAAAGTTAACATTGATAATAAAATGTATAATTTAGGTGATATAGACCTTGATGTTTCTAATGCAAATATGGTAGTACTTCGTAATGATGAACTTGTTCTTTATCCCGTTAGAAATTATGAAGATGGAGTTGTTTTTCAGCAAGGCAACCATGAGATTAGAATGAGTAAAAAATATAAAGCTAATTTTTTCGATCAAGTAATATCTCCTCTTTCCAAAAAATTCAATATCAATTTTGAGCCAGGCACCTATAATGTAGATGTGCTGAGCTTGGATTTTACCAAAAGACAAATTTATCTTTCGGAAGAAGATAAACACCTTATGGTTAGACCTATGGTTGTATATGATGGTGCTGTGACGGTAGATATTTTCTCTAAAGGGAATATTATTCGTAATACTGAAGAGGCTGTGAAAGAGTATAAAAGAAATTTTGATCTTGAGGAGGATTTCTTGGATATGGTTTCTAACTTACACCCACATTTTGCAGGCCAGCGTACCAATGATTCTTTTTATCTTCATTACGATGATTTTATGAAAGAAATGTGGTTTTATAATTTCTTTGAGGAGATGAAGATGAAAGGAGTGGAGGTTTTTGGTCTTAAAGATTTAAAGAATTTCAAATACTCTCCTTTTCATGCAAATATTTCAACAGGAATAAGTACTGGTATAGATTGGTTTGAGGTGGATGTTAAACTTAGTTTTGGAGACAATATAGTTAGCATTAAGGACCTTAAGAAAGCGATTATTAATAAGCAGAAGTTTATTAAATTAAATGATGGCAGTGTAGGTATTCTACCTTCGGAATGGTTTGCAAAACTTAATAATTATTTTCGTCAGGGGGAGATTAAAGATGGAAAGCTTGAAATATCTAAGCTTAAATTTTCTGTTATTGATGAGTTATTTGATAATATTGATGATGATAAAATTATTGAAGAGATTGCAGAAAAACGTCGCAGAATAGCACAATTCTCAGAGATTAAAAAGGTGAAAGTTCCTAAAACAATAACAGCTAATATGCGTGATTATCAGAAAGAAGGACTTAACTGGTTGAACTTTCTTGATGAGATGGACTGGGGAGGGATACTTGCTGATGATATGGGCTTAGGTAAAACTTTGCAGATCTTGGCTTTTATGCAAAGGATACAGAAGAAGAATACACCGCCTAGTTTGATTGTAATCCCCACCACTTTATTGTTTAATTGGGAGAATGAGATTGCTAAATTTGCACCAAAATTGAAGGCTCATTATCATTATGGGCCACAAAGGGCTCGTAATAATAATGCTTTTGTTGGCAACGATTTAGTATTTACAACCTATGGTATTTTGCTTCGCGATATTGAATTTATGAAAGAGTTTAGATTTAATTATATCGTTTTGGATGAGTCGCAATATATCAAGAACCCTCACTCACGTCGTTTTAAATCTGCAATGCTTATTAATGCAAGGAATAGAATTGCTTTAACTGGAACCCCAATTGAGAATTCTACTTTTGATTTATTTGCTCAAATGAATTTTGTAAATCCTGGATTTTTTGGTGGGTTAAAGACTTTTCAGGATGGATATTCCATACCTATAGATAAAGATGGTGATTCTGCTAGAGCATCAGAATTGCAACGTTTGATTAATCCTTTTGTGCTGCGTCGTACTAAGGAAAAAGTAGCTACCGAACTTCCTGCAAAAACTGAAGGAGTTATTTATTGCCAAATGGATACTGCTCAACGTCAGGTTTATGATGCTTATCGCAATAGATATAAGAATGAATTGATGGGCAATATTGAAGAGGATGGGCTTAATAAATCTAAAATAATGGTGTTAAAAGCACTTACTCGTTTGCGTCAAATTTGTGATGCTCCTTCACTAATCAATAATGAAGAGGTAACTACTGCTGAGAGTGTGAAAGTTAAAGAAATACTTAAGCATATTACTAGCAAAACAGCAAATCATAAGGTTTTAGTGTTTTCTCAGTTTGTTGGTATGCTTTCATTAATTCGTAATGAGCTTAATAGAATGGGTATTGATTTTGAATACCTTGATGGAAAAAGCACAAGGAAGCAACGTGAGGAATCTGTTAATAATTTTCAGGAAAATAAAGAGTTAAGGGTGTTTCTGATAAGTATGAAAGCTGGGGGCACAGGTCTTAATCTTACTGCTGCTGATTATGTTTATATTATGGATCCATGGTGGAATCCTGCAGTGGAAAATCAGGCAATAGATCGTTGCTATAGAATAGGGCAGGATAAGAAAGTGTTTGCTTATCGTATGATTTGTGAGAATACTGTGGAAGAGAAAATAATGGAACTACAAGCCAAGAAAAGAAAAATAGCTACTGATATTATTCAAACTGATGAAAGTATTATGAAAAATATTGATATGGATGATATTAAGAGTTTATTTGGATAGTTTGTCTTTACTTAAGAAAACTTCATCAACTCTAAAATATAAACCTTAATCGTTGATGCCTTTTGCAATATCAATATTTCTAATAGACATGTAAGTTTCATGAACAAAATAATAATTCTACAGCCTATCTAATTTTTTAGCGAGGTAGATAAATTAGATAATTATTTTTATCATGATAGTTTTATATATTTTGATTTAGAAAAAAAGTGTTGATTTTTTAAAAAAAGAAACACCCCAATTATCAAAATAAAAGGGGTGTTTATTATTATAAGATTTATTCTGGAATTTATATTTCAGAATTTCGCAATCTTTTTCTATCATTTTCCTTAAGAAGTATTTTTCTTAGTCGAAGATTATTAGGTGTAACTTCAAGGTATTCGTTATTTCTAATATACTCCATAGCTTCCTCAAGAGAGAATTTAATGGCAGGAGTTATTCTAACTTTATCATCATTACCCGAAGAACGCATATTACTAAGTTTCTTAGTTTTTACAAGATTAATAACTAAGTCGCCTTGACGTATATGCTCGCCAATAACCATTCCTTCGTAAATATCTTCACCAGGATGAACAAAGAACTTGCCTCTATCCTGCAATTTATCTATTGAGAAAGGAATAGCAACCCCAGTTTCTAAGGCTATAAGAGCACCATTTCTGCGTAGTCCAATTTCACCTTTCCATGGTTCGTAACCTTTAAGACGGTGAGCAATAATTGCTTCCCCTTCAGTAGCTGTTAGCATTTGATTTCTTAAACCAATAATTCCTCTTGATGGGATATGAAATTCTAAATAACTTCGGTCTCCTTTTACTTCAATATTTGCAATATCACCTTTTCTAGCTGTTACTAATTCAATAACTTTTCCAGAAAAAGCCTCAGGAACTTGCACTGTTAAAGCTTCAATAGGTTCACTCTTTACGCCATTAATATCTTTAATAATTACCTGTGGTTGTCCAAGTTGAAGCTCATAACCTTCTCTACGCATAGTTTCTATAAGAATAGATAAGTGTAGAATACCACGACCATAAACAATAAACGATTCGGCAGCATCAGTATCTTCAACTTTAAGAGCTAGGTTTTTCTCTGTTTCGGCATATAATCTATCTCTTATCTGACGAGAGGTAACCATTTTTCCATCTTGACCAAAGAAAGGAGAGTTGTTAATAGTGAAAAGCATACTCATTGTAGGCTCATCTACAGTAATAGGAGATAAACCTTCTGGATTTTCAAAATCAGCAACGGTATCTCCAATATCAAATTGTTCTAATCCAAATATGGCACATATTTCACCACATTGTATTACTTCTTTAGTCTTTCGTTTTCCCAGTCCTTCAAAAGTATAGGCTTCTTTTATTACAGATTTAAAAATTTCGCCTTTTTTATTTACTAAAGAGATCTTTTGCCCTGATTTTAAGTTACCACGAGTAATTTTACCAATGGCAATTCTACCAGTATAACTGCTATAATCAAGACTAGTAATACGCATCTGAAGGGTGCCTTCTTGCACTATAGGAGCAGGGATATGCTCTATAATTTGATCTAGCAAATATGTAACATCTGTAGTTGGCTCATTCCAATCAGCACTCATCCAACCATTTTTTGCAGAACCATATACTGTTTGAAAATCAAGTTGATCTTCTGTAGCCTCAAGGTTAAACATTAAATCAAAAACAGCCTCTTGAGCTTCGTCAGGAGTACAGTTAGGTTTATCAACTTTATTTACAACAACCATTGGCTTAAGACCAAGGCTAATTGCTTTTTCTAATACAAATCGAGTTTGAGGCATAGGACCTTCAAAAGCATCTACAATCAATAAAACTCCATCAGCCATATTAAGAACTCGTTCTACTTCACCACCAAAATCGGAGTGACCAGGAGTGTCAATAATGTTAATCTTTACATCTTTATAGTGTACAGATACGTTCTTAGATAAAATTGTAATTCCCCTTTCACGTTCCAAATCATTGCTGTCGAGTATTAAGTCTCCTACTTCTTGATTGTCGCGAAACATATTTACTTGGTGCAATAGCTTGTCAACCAACGTTGTTTTGCCGTGGTCAACGTGTGCAATTATTGCAATATTTCTGATATTTTCCATAGTCTTGAATTTAAGGCCGCGAAGGTAGTTGTTTTATTGCTTAATAAGATAATATGATTGTTATGTATTGTTAACAGATTTATAGCTACTTAGATCTTATTATTATTTGTATTATTTGTATTTAGAGTATGATTTTGGCATATTTGATGTCTAGTTCTATGCAAACCAATTTATTGTATTAATTCTACAGGATTTAGTACGGGTTTTAAAAATAGTGTAGTTAATATATTTGAATCCTAATTTTATTAGTAAACAGTAAGTGGTGTTCAGTAATCTGTAATTAGCCCAAACATAAAAACTAGTAGATTAGTTATTCATATTTTTTTGTCATGTTCTGAGGTAATTAGCAGTCAATATTCCTAATGGCTAAAGGGACTAATTTCATTTTTTAATATCATTAATAAATTGAGTATTATTAAATCTACAGCTTATCCTGAATATCTAGAACAAAGCTAGTAGTATCCTTGTTTTTAATAAACGTGTATTATAAGCTGTATTAATGGTTATTGTAAGCACATAAAAAAAGCAGCATTTATCCAAAGATTAATGCTGCTTTTCCAAGAAATGGTTCTAATATTATTTTAATCTAAAGATAAGTCCACCACTAAAATCACCTTGTATAGCGACTGTGCCAGTATTCATACTTAAACCACCACCAGATCCACCAGCATAAAAGCCGATTCCTGCAAAATACATAGGCATTAATAATCTACCCTGTAAACGGATGCCAATTTTCTCACTAATATATATTTTAAATCCACCACCCAAGCTACCTGCAAAGCGCCATACGTTAGAAGTGTTTTTATATTGATAATCAAAGATTGAAGCTCCAATACTTAATCCAATAAATGGAGTTATGGGAGTTCCTGTTTCAAATTGCTGGTAACTACCTATTAAAGCATAATGGGTGTTTAATGGTGCTTCGGTACGAGTAAAGCCTATGCCTGAATTTTGGTATGGGATAAATGTTCCAGTACCACTAGAGAATGAATAAGAAACTTCAATATTGTTTCCTTTTATTGTAGGTATACTAGCTGTAATATTATAAACAGCCTCATCAGACATTTCAAATCTTCCTTCCCAGAAATCTACATTGCCTCCTAAAAAGTAACCGCCCATTGCTGTAAATTCAATCTGTGCTTTTGCTGTAAATATAAATGCAATAAAGCTTAAAAGTAATATTGTTTTTTTCATGTTTGTATATTTAATTTTAATAATTAGGCAAATGTAGTTAATTTAAGTATTTATATACTAATTAATTTGGCATAATCATTAATATGTCTCTAACATAGGGTTTCAATCCTGCAAAGAAGAACTCAAATCCCATTACCATTGTTATTAATCCCATTATCTTGAGCATAACTTTATTTCCTACTTCTCCAAAATATTTCATAAGTTTACTGCTACTTACTAATGCAAAAAATACTACAAGAATTGCTGCTAAAAGAGCAAGTGGAAAAACTAATTTACTTTCAAAATTTTGGGCATCGTCCATAAGTACAATCGCATTGGTAATGGCGCCTGGGCCAGCAAGCATTGGTATTCCTAGTGGTGTAATTGCTACGTCTGTGGCTTCTGCTTCGGTAATATCCTCGTCTTCCTCGGGATTGTACTTTATTTTACTAAGGCGAGCATTCAGCATCTCATAGCCCATTATTAAAAATATAACTCCTCCTGCCATTCTAAATCCTGCTGCCGATATATTAAAGAAACCAAAAAGCATTTGGCCTGCAAAAGCAAATATTAATAGTATAAAATATGCCGTAATAGAGGCTTTAATTGCCGTTTTTACTTTTAATTTTGGCGATAAATCATTTGTTAATGCCACAAAAAGAGGTGCAATGCCCACGGGGTTAATTATTGCCAAAAAACTTGTGAATACAAATAATGCAAATGTGAATAATTCGTGCATAAAAATATGGTATTATTGTATTTATAAATTGTAATCTACTACTGCTGATTCAAAATTATTCTTCTTTATATAGTCTATAACTAGTAGGTGCTCTGTATGAAAACGATACGTATTCAGGTCATCTTCGTTGTTGAAAGTTGTAATAAGAGAAATATGATAAGCCGTATTGCTTGTGCTAATGTTTACACCAACTTCCATAGTTTGAATTTCCTCAATTTTACTCTTCAATGCTCTAAGTCTTCTAGCTAACTCCAAAGAAATATCACTTATTGTGTTTGGATTTTCTCCTGCCTTTTTTAGGAATACAATATGTCTTATCATTGTTGTAATTATTTACTAATTAATAGGACAAAAGTAGTAATTTTGTTTTTGCAAGTTGAATATATATTTAAAATTTATAAATTATGAAGATAATAGCACTTCTTGGATTATTTGTATTTGTTTTTACTGAAATATTAGTTGCCCAAGTAAGGCCAGGTTTTAATCCTATAGAATATAAAGAAATGTTGGAAATTAATAGTCAACATTTTGACACTTTATTGGGTGAGCATACATTGCCAAAGCCTACTGCAAGTCTAATTTTTAGAAGCAAAGAGCTTGGTTTAGATAATAGATGGGATTACTGGAAAACAAGCGATAATATTGGTGTGATTAGTATAAGAGGAACAATTCCAACGAAAGTAAGTTGGATAGAAAATTTTTATGCTTCAATGATTCCTGCTATTGGAGAAATTGTTACTTCAGATTCTGTAGTATTTAAGTATAAATTGGCAAAAGATAATAGAGCGTCTGTTCATGCAGGCTGGTTACTTGGCTTATCCTTTATAGCCGACGATATTAATGCACTTATGCATAGTGAATATGATAAAGGTGTTAGAAGTTTTATTTTTATTGGACATAGTCAGGGTGGTGCACTATCATTATTGTTAAGGTCGTATATCGAGTATGTTGATGATGCATTAGGTAATAAAATACAAATAAAAACTTATGCAAGCGCTCCTCCAAAACCTGGTAATTTATACTATGCTTACGATTTTGAGGAGATAAATCAAGGAGGCTGGGCATTCCGTATTGTTAATTATGATGATTGGGTTCCAGAACTACCTTTTGCAGTTCAACAGGTGTCGGATTTGAATCCAACAAATCCAATTTCTAATATTAATGAATTAGTAAAAAATGAGCCTTGGTATGCTCGTTATTATATAAAGAGAACTATTAAGAAGATTGAGAATAAGGGTGGTGATTTACAAGAGACTTATACCGAATTATTAGGAGATAAGGCTTTTGAGGGAGTGATAAAAGAGCTACCTAATGCCAAAAAGCCAATTTTTGATGAAGGTTTTAATTATAGCACTTGTGGCAATGCTATTGTACTAAGACCTACTGATAGTTATGTAAAGAACTATGTAGAGAAATCTGATTATGGCATATTTGTTCATCATCATTTTTATGCGTATTGGATGCTTATTAATGCGCATTTCCCAGAAATAGATTAGGAGCTTTGCCACTTTGACAGTTTAGTTTTATTGGCTTTATATTTGTAAAAGTAGAATGAATACAAATTTTAAAAATATTTGAGACGAACATAAAAAAATTTTCTTAATTTGGCCCACAGGGGAATGATTGAAAATTTTTATGTAGCTCATATGGCCATTTAAAAAAATATAATTATGAAATACGATACTATAATAATAGGCGGAGGCCCAGCAGGATTAACTGCAGGAATTTATCTTTCGAGAGCAAAGATGAAAGTTTTAATACTTGATACAGGAATTGCAGGTGGTCAGATGGTATTGACTCATGAGATTGCGAATTATCCGGGTTACGAAAGTATTAGCGGTTTTATGCTAGCTACAAATATGCAAAACCAAGCAAAAAAGCATGGTTGTGAGATCAAAACAAATGTTCGTATCGAAAGTTATGAACTAGAAGGAGATTCAAAGAAAGTTGTGCTAACAAATGGCGATACTTTTGAGGCCAGATCTGTAATATTATCTACAGGTGGTCGTAGTCGTGAGATAGGGGCAAAGGGTGAAAATGATTTTGCTGGCCGTGGAATTTCATATTGTGCAACTTGTGATGGTGATTTCTTTCAGGATAGAGAGATTATAGTTGTAGGTGGTGGTAATTCAGCTCTTGAGGAGGCTGTTTCTTTAACTACTTATGCAAGTAAGGTTACTATTGTGCATATGCTTGATGATTGGCAAGCTTTTGAATCTGCAATAAAGGAGATGGAAGAGAACCCTAAGATTGATTATATAATGAATACTAAAATTACTGAGTTTGTTGGTGAGCAGGGGCTTAATCATGTGGTATTAGAAAATATAAAAACAGGAGATAAGGAGAATATGAAGATAGAAGGCGTATTTATTTTCATTGGTTATGTGCCAAATACTGAAGTTTTCGAAGGTATTGTAGATTTGAATAAATGGGGAGAGATTGTTACTAACGAAAAATTTGAAACTAGCTTAAAAGGAGTTTATGCGGCAGGTGATAATATTCATAAATCATTCCGACAAGTTACAACTGCAGTTGGTGATGGTACTAATGCTGCATTATATACTTTGGAGTATTTGAATTCCTAGTATATA
>QMPB01000004.1 GCA_003648395.1 Bacteroidota bacterium | reverse complement strand
TGTATTTTACCCAAGTCATATGCATTAAAGATGTTATTATTCCAAATAGAAAAATATCACCTTGAGGAATAAAACTTAAGGCATTAGATGCAATTACATCTTTTTCTACAAATCCAATAGGAATGTATATTCTTCTTTCAGAAGACACTAAAGGAATTACAATATAATTAGTTTTAGGTTGTCTATCTTCAGCAAAAATAGTTGGAAAACTTGCCGCTTCTCTAGTTGGAGTTTTAGAACTATTTAACCTTGTTAATTTGACTAATTCTACTCTTTTTAAGATTTCAGGCAAACTTTTTAATTCATTAGGACTAATACCCTTTAACCATAAACAATAGCGGCTTACATTATGAATATATTCATAAGAACCTATGTATCTTTTGAAAAACCCTTTCGAATTTGGCTCCCGTTTTAAAAAATTGTTCATATCTTCTTCTGAAAACAAAAATGCTCCTCCATCAACAGGTTTACTTCCATATTGCATTGGTTTAGTTTTTGATATTGGTTTAGTTTTAGAAAGTATAATTGTATTAACAGCTTCAACTAAATATGGATTTATATTTTTAGCTTTTATTTCAGCAGGTTCTTCGTTTATATTGTGATAGTCAAAAATGAATTTTTCTTTTACGTCAAAATTTGCAAATCCAATAATCACAACGTGAACAGCCGCATTATGTTTTGCTTCATTACTCCAATTGAATGTTTTATGAGCGAAAAATATTTTAATTTGGAATTCATTTAATAATTCATTCCATAAAATTCCAACTTGCTCACCTTGTGATATAGAATTAGTGGAAACAAAAGCACCTTTTGTTTTAGTTCCTTGTATATAGTTTGCTGCTTTTAAATACCAAGCAGTAACATAATCTAAAACACCAGCACCCTTGACACCATCAAAGATAAGTTTCATATCTTCTTTTTGTTCTTTGGTTTGCAATTGCTTACCAATAAAAGGCGGATTACCCAAAATATAATTAAATTTAATTCGGTTCTTATCCTCTCTTTCTTTTAGGGTCTTTTCATCAATTATGTTTACCGACTTAGTTCTAATGTTAATACTTTTAATGTGAGTTTCTTGTTCTGCTACAATACTGATATTTACACTATCGGCTGAAAGATCGTAGTAATCTTTATTTATTAACGTATCCCAATCAATTCGCAGGGCATTTCCATTTACAATTTTAGCCGATTTGGTTAAAGGCAAGCGCACAAAGTAATGTCCAAACTGCTCTGATATTTGCATATTCATTTGGTGGTCGATCAACCACATGGCTACTTCGGCTATACGCGCGGCAAACTCATCATATTCTATTCCATAAAACTGGTCCACATCTACCCATACAATATGGGCAATATCGGTTACAATTTGGTTTTTATAAAGTTCGCGCAAAATATCCAACTCCAGCATTCGCAATTCGCGATAGGTAATAATCAAGAAATTACCGCTTCCACAAGCAGGGTCGAGAAATTTAAGTGTCGATAGTTTTTTATGAAATTCTCTAAGCCGTTTGGTATTGGATTTTACTTTTTCAAATTCGGCTCGCAGCTCATCCAAAAACAGCGGCTTAATTACCTTAAAAATATTCTTTTCGGAAGTATAATGCGCTCCAAGATTTCGGCGTTGCTCGGGGTTCATCACCGATTGAAATAGCGAGCCAAAAATGGCAGGCGATATTTTACCCCAATCCAAATAAGATGCTTCTAAGAGTAATGTGCGCATACTGGAATTAAAAGCCGCGATGGGCAGAAATTCTGCAAACAAACCACCATTTACATAGGGGAATTGATCGAGATGCTCGTCCAAATTGCCCAATCGTTTATCCTCAGGTGTATTCAGCACTTGAAAAATTTGAGCCAACCAAGCTCCTAAATCGCTTCCATCTTCATTGGTTTTTTGTTCAAGAAATTCTTGAAAAATATCTTTCTCAAAAATACCTGTATCCTCTGCAAACAGGATAAAAAGCAAACGTACCAAATAGATTTCCAAGGGATGCCCTTCGTAACCAAAACCTTTGAGTTGGTCGTGTAGTTTACCCATTAGTTCAGCTGCCTGAATATTTACGGGGTCTTCTTCTTTATAAGTTCGTTTTTGATAACCTGCAATAAAACCAAAGAGCTTTACATTTTTATAAAATTCAGATATATGAAACTCATGTTCCGTTCCTTCATCCAGATCAAATAGTTTTATTCTATCAAAGTCAGAAACTAAGATGTATTTGGGAAGCTCGTGCTCTTTTAATCCGGGAAAGTAATCAATTGCTTGGGTAAATGCTTTGTCCAAATCTTTGCCCTTGGATTTATGCTCAATCAATAAAGTTCCCTTCCAAAACAAATCAATAAATCCTTGCTTATTACCAAGCTTCTTTACAGGCTCTTCAAAAGTAGCTACTCTTCGTCGCGAGATGCCAAACACATTAAAGAAATCATTCCAAAAGCTATCTTTTTCAGCACGTTCTTTTGTTTCGTCAGCCCATTCTTTTGAGAATCTCAGTGCTCGGTCTTTTATTTCATTCCAGCTAATAGCCATGTTTAAGTATTTTTTGTTAGTTTTTTTACACTGTCAAATGTAGTAAATATTTGATTATGAATATTAAAAAATAAGCACAAAAAAACCACCAAATCTAAGAAAGAACTGGTGGTTATAATTTTTAAAAGCTAAGTATTAATTATTGTTTATAATAGATCAGCAGTTATTTTGTATTCCATATTTATTTCAATGGTAATATCCTGAGTTACTGTTTCTTTTGTTGTTACTTCTGTTCTTAATTTATACTTATCTGCTTTAATATACTTATCAAGTTTGGCTGTAGTTGTGATTAAATTAATAGAGTTTGTGCCTGAATCAATATTCTCTTTATAGGCGAGTTCAATTTCGTCAGAGCTATTGGTAGAGATGTATATATGTATTGATTTTAAGAAGCTAAATGTTTTATCAGAAGGATCTTTTATTTTCATATTAAAAGAGGTAAGTAGTACATCTTTTATTAAATCTGTGCTTGAATTATTATTGCTCATTTGCTCCTCAGAGCCCGTAGTAATGTCGGGGGTGGGTATTTCGAATGGCAATGCTATGGGAATACTTGTTTCAATAACAATTTCAGTTTTATTGGAGATAGTAAATGTAAGTAATTCATCAATTTTATCACACGAATAATTTATTGCTATAACAGCTATTGCAAATATTAGTAGAAATGTTGTTTTTGAATTTTTCATGATTATTTATGGTATTAATTATTTTGCAAAGATAAGGCATTCTATAAGAAATGTAAAATTATGAATTAATAATTAAGGTTTAATAATACTTAAAAAATTCTTAATTCACATTCCTAATTCTACATTTCTAATTCTACATTTCTAATTCCTATTGTTCTCCCAACCAGCGCTCGCTTTCTATAGCCGCCATACAACCACTACCAGCAGCAGTAATTGCTTGTCGGTAAGTATGATCTTGAACATCGCCTGCAGCAAATACACCTTCAATATTTGTTCTAGTTGAGTCTGCATCAGTTATAATATATCCTTGGTCGTCGAGCTTAATTTGATCCTTGAATAATTTAGTATTTGGGTGGTGACCAATTGCAACGAAGAAACCTTCAATGTCAATTTTTTTCTCCTCACCAGTTTTTACATTTTCTAAAATAGCTGCGTTAAGAGCTTTCATAAAACCTTTTTGCTCGCCAACTATTTCTTTAGTTACATGGTTCCATAATACTTCAATATTAGGATGGTCCTCAACACGCTGAGCCATTACTTTTGATGCACGTAGCTCGTCACGACGAACAATCATATATACTTTTGAAGTAATATTTGCTAAGTAAAGTGCATCTTCAGCAGCAGTATCGCCACCACCAACTACAGCAACAGGCTTTCCTTTATAGAAAAAACCATCGCAAGTAGCACAAGCAGAAACTCCACCACCTTTAAAATCATTCTCTGATTTTAGACCTAAGTATTTTGCAGAAGCTCCAGTAGAAATAATTACACTTTCAGCTTCAAAAACTTTTTTATCATCGGTCTTAATAATGAAAGGACGTTTTGACAAATCAGCCTCTGTTACAACACCCCAACGGATATCTGCACCCATATTTTCAGCTTGTTTTTGTAAGTCTTCCATCATTTTAGGACCCTCGGTTCCTTCAGGGTAACCAGGAAAATTTTCTATTTCGGTAGTAGTAGTTAACTGCCCACCAGGTTGCATTCCTTGGTATAATACTGGTGATAAATTTGCTCTTGAAGCATATATCGCTGCAGTATATCCTGCAGGTCCTGAGCCGATTATAAAACTCTTTACTTTTGTTATTTCTTCTGACATAATATATTGTTTTTATTTATTTCGGTAATATTTCCATTACTAATTTTATAATACTGCAATAGTAATTATAATTTTAGTTGATGAACAATAAGAAGTCATAAAATATGCCAAAAGGTATATATAACACTTTCTATGACATTATGACAAATAGGAATTATTCTCTAGAGCTTTAATCAATAAATCTCCATGAAAGACCAAACTTAAGAGTTGCTCTTTGTTGAGGGTATCCTTTTACGAGAAAATATTTATAATTACCAATATTAGATGCAGCATTTTGATATTTAATAAACACCCTTGCTCTTTTGACTCTTATATTTAGATATAAATCTATATAAACTTGTTCTTTTAATTCGGTGCCTTCGTACGAATAAAATTGCATTAATGCTGGATTGTAACTGTAACCATTGTATGCGGTTAGGTATGTAACATCAATCCCAGGATGAAGTACTAATGCACCTTTAAAAACAGGAAGGCTGAAAAAGAAATTACCATTTGCCACAAAAGATGGAAGGCGCACAACCTCATTATTACTACTCTGCTGATATATCAGACTAATATGAGTTCCTACATTTTTAATATGTAACTCTTTCTTAAATTTGGCAGTAATTACCTGAAAGCTTTCGTTGTATTGTTGAGGGATAAGATTATTGTCAAAATATACAAAATCAGAAATAGTATGTATTGATCCTTCCAATTTATAACCTCTATAATCGAGATGAGAGTTTATCTCTAAATGTTTTTGTTTATTAAAATCATTTTCCCATTTATAGTGATTTGAATATAAGCTATACGATTTTACTTCTGGAGACTCTAGATCCATAGATAAACCAACATCTAGATTAAAATTCTTAGCCAAGGGGAACTTCATTCTTCCGTACATATTTAAGTCATTAGCCCCAATATCAATGGAGTGACCATTTGGTATCTTAATTTGATAACGAGCGCCTCCTTCCAAAATAAACTTATGAAAATCTAAGATAATATCTCCATGAGGGCTAGCATAGTTAAAGAAAAAGTCCTTTTCGCCATTATAATACATCTTGTAATTATAGGCTATACCAAAATTAAAGGCGAAATATTGGTGCTTTTCTGGATAAAAATTTGTAATACCTAAATCCATTTCAAAATCAGTAATTGCTAGCGAATCATAAGATTGAATAGAGTCAATATAAGCATTTTGATAATAAGCACTATCCCAATTTTTATCGTAATAAAGTCGTGCCTTTGAACTATATGTAGTATTTAGGTATAGCTTGCCTAGAAAATGGTGATTGGTGGAGTCTGTTGCTGTTTTTCCAATATTTAGATATTGATTAAAAGCAAAATAATTTGATTTTGTTAGATTATAAGCTTCATTTAAGTTTACGGCTAATAGTTGTTGGTTTTGTTCTGTAGAGTCAACGTATAGCACATTTATAAGGCCTCCATTTTCGCCAAATTTCATTTTATTATAAATATATTCAAGATTATAGCCATAACGTTGATTCAAGGCTTCAAATCCAACAATTCCTCTAAAGTGTGCATTCTGAACTTGGCTATTAGTCATTAGGCCACTAGTAGTTTCTATATTGAAATTTATACCATAATATAGCCTTTTGCTTGCCTTAGCGGCGAGTATTCCTTTCAAGTAGTTTTCTTCGGCAGTTGCCATAGTATAAAACACTTCCGAATAAGGAGTTTTTACATTTTTATAATAAGGCATTTCTATTGATCGGTAGTATAATTTTCCCAGAGCATTTTCGCCAACACTATATTGAGGACTTAAGCCAGTAAAGTATAAGTTCTTTAGCGGACCACCAACAAAGTGAGTATTTGCTGCTATATCGTATGCATTGTTTTTTGCGGAGTAGCGGTGGGAATTATGCAATGTAGTATCTACATAATGAAGCTCAGCTTTCGAAAAGGCTTTATCTTTATAATAAAACAATATGCTTGTTGTATCATTTGCAATTGCAATTACGCTATCACGCTTATCGGCAAATGTATTATTGCTGATAAAACTAAATAGGATAATTATAAATAATATGCTTTTATAAGCTTTCAATTTCTATTGTTTTATTTGTAATATACAAAAGTAGTAATATTAGACTTTCTTTTTTTTAAGTTTTAGCAAAATAAAAATTCCAATAATTCCAATTAATACTAGTGATGAAGATATTATTTCGGCTTGAGTAATATGTGATTGTCCAATGTCGTATACATTATTTACTCTAATTTTCTCAATAAAAAATCTTGCAAAACCATTAAGCATTATTGCAATAAAGAAAACTACTCCTGCAGTTCTAATCTTGTTTTGAAGAAACCATGCTATCAGAAAAAATATAGAACTTAGAATTGACTCATAAATAGGAGTGGGGAATACTGGCACATCTAATCTGTGGCAATAATTTCCATCGCAACTAGTGATAATACTTCCTTCGTTAATTACATTATGCGGAAAATCAAAAGCCCATAGCCAATCAGGAATCATTGCTAAGTATTCAGGTTTGGGATCAGGATTTGGGATTCCCCAGCAACCATCACCGCTTAGCATACAAGCCATTCGTCCAACGGCATAAGCTCCAAGAATGGCTGGTGCTGCAGTATCCATTAATGTTAATGAATCGATATTTTTCTTACGGATATAATACCAAACGGCAAAAAATCCGGCTATAAGTCCACCATAAAAAGTAAAACCACCAGATGAAAATAATGCATCCAAAGGGTCTTGGAGAAATCTTGAAAAATTTTCTAGAATATCAAAAACCTTTGCCCCAATTATTCCAGAAATCATTGCAATCATTACAATATTTAATGTAAGCTGATGTGGTAGAATATCTTTTTCCTCGAATATTTCTTCTTTAGAATATTTTTTATTTGCTTGCAAATATCCATAGCCTGCTCCAATTATTGCAAAAACTATTCCTGCAATAATGCTTCCTTGCAGCGAGAATATATATGCATTTATATCATTAGTGAAATTATCGTAATCAAGAGCTATTCCTATTATCTTCCATCCTATAATAAAGTAGAAAACGCCTGATACTATAATGTCAGAATAATTTATTGGTCCTGAAATAAGAATTTTGTCTCTATGACCTAGCAATAAACCTTGTTTTTCTTTTCTTAATAGGCCGTATTTCAGAATAATTCCGGCAGTTACAAATGCCATTACCAATACAAAACCATAGGTTGGCATCGGAAAATTTATATTTGTTCCTAATAAGTAGTTTATTAAATGTCCTAATGTTGGAAACATATTTTGATGTTTATTATGTTAGTTATAATGTTTTAATATCCATTTTCGCCGTAAGCTCTCCATTTTGCCATTACATCATGCATATCTTGCGGCAATTCCAATTCAAAGTGCATTCTCTCATTCGTTCTAGGATGAGTAAAGCCAAGTGATCGGGCATGTAATGCTTGACGAGGAATAATCTTAAAACAATTATTTACAAACTGCTTATATTTAGTAAAAGTTGTACCTTTAAGAATAGCATCGCCACCATAAGTATCATCATTAAATAACGGATGACCAATATGTTTCATATGAGCTCTAATTTGGTGAGTTCTACCTGTTTCTAACTGGCATTCTATTGCAGTAATATATCCAAAACGCTCCAAAATTTTATAATGAGTAACGGCATGTTTTCCAATTTCGCCACCTTCCTCAAAAATACACATTACTCTTCTATCCTTAGGACAGCGGGCAATATTGCCTCTTATTGTACCTTCTTCCTCCTTAAAATCGCCCCAAGCAAGAGCAATATACTTACGCTCGGTAGTATGGTCAAAAAATTGTTTAGCCAAGCGGGCATGCATAGTATCGCTTTTGGCAATAAGAAGAAGTCCGCTTGTGTTTTTATCAATGCGATGCACCAAGAATGGTGTTTTTGGTTTTCCCAAATCAGACTTGCTCATATGGAAAGTTAGTGCGTTTAATAAAGTGCCATCGTAATTGCTATATGCAGGATGTACTACCATGCCAGCAGGTTTGTTTACAACAATGATATCATCATCTTCATAAACTATTTCGATGGGAATATCTTGAGGAGTAATCTCAACTTCGCGAGGAGGATTATCAAAGAAAACTTGTATATTATCCATTGGCTTTACCTTATAATTGGATTTTATAGTCTTCTCATTTACTAATACTTTACCAGCTTTTACCGATTCCTGAATTTTACTTCTAGTAGCATTCTCAATTTTCATCTGAATGTACTTGTCAATTCTAAGCAAGGATTGCCCTTTGTCAACTATGAAATTATAATGCTCATGTAAATCTGGCGTTTCGTTGTTGTGTATCTCAAATATGTTATTTTCTTCAGCTTCCATTAGTTTAGTATTAATTTCTTAATGTTATTAGTTTTAGAGTTTGAAATCATTATAATATAAACTCCTTTAGATAAGTGTTGTAAATTTATCCTAGATTGATATTGCCCTTTATATACTTTCTGCCCTTGTAATGAATAGATGTCTATATGATAGTTAATAGGATTTATACTATTATCACTTATGGCGATATTAATAATTCCTGTATTATTTGGGTTTGGATATATATTGAAACTAATATTCTTAGTTTTTTTATTATTCTTAATGCCCACGTGAGCTTCTTGTTCTTGCCCTAGAATAGGTCTAATCATAGGCGCTCCTTCGAAACTAGAGTTATACCATACTCCACTAACATTGTAGAACACCTTATCAGATTGATTATTATTTAAATCGAAACCTACATTAAGATTATCTTTTGTGGTTTGTCGCCATCCAATATAGAAAGTTCCACTAAGAGGTAATTCTTGTTCAAGAGTATAAGTATAGAATTTAAATAATTGACTGTTGAATTCAGGGCGTTTCCCAGATTTCTCATAAATTACACTTCCAGGCTTACCATTATTATCGTCCCATACTGTTAGGTAAAAATATTTTTGATTTGCATTCCCCAATGTTTGGTTAAAATACATTTGTATTGACTGCAATGTGTCGGCAGTATTTAATGTGAATTTATAAGCAAGTCTACCATTTGGAGTAGATAATCCATATCCTGCTTCAGGTATTCCATCATCATATGCCATATAATTATAAAATTTCTGATAGAAATATGCGGTATCGTTATTCTTAAATATATCGGGGTCTCCAGTATTTGACGATACATGGTATAGGACTTTGAAATCGGGATACTGCGGTGCCGAACTTGAAAAAGTAAAGGCATTATAATCAGGCACATATTCTGAAGATAATTTGGAACCTACGTTTATAGCTGTAGTAGGAGTGCTGAAACTCAGTGTTTTATCCCAAAGGTCATAGACGTAGAATTTCTTAGCAACATTTTTTACAAGATTATCGTGATTGAAAATAGTAACACTTTGTCCAGCTTGCATACTATTGCCTGGGTCTGCGTTAAATTGTTTCCATGTAGTATATTGATAATCTTTCAGCAGAGTTGAGGGCATATTCTGAATAGCATTGTCAGCAAAAAAAGTATCGTCCATACTTCTATTTGTGTCAAGAATAATATAATCTAAATTCCAAGTGCTATGTAGTCCCGATCGCCAACTAGGTTTGTCGGCTGATGGTACTCTGGCGTAATTATAAAAACGGAATCTAAAGCTGTCAGTAAAATAATTGATATCGACAATTGGAATCATCACTCTGAGAAAGCTTGTGTCGTATTTTGCCCTAAAAGTATCTAGTGATAAACCATCTATATTCCAAACGCTATTCCATTGTGCATTATTAGCATCGTATAATTGTAGCACTAGAGAGTCGCCGCTTAGAGGCATACTGCCTTTACCTTCGGGTTGTACAAAAAAGCTTAAATAAATTGAGTCGCTAGGTTTTAACTTTCTTTGAAAAGAGCCAAAAACACTATCAAGTCTTATATTATTGGTAGTAAAGGTATCTGCTCCCGCAGGAAAGCTATTCATATGCGAGTAAACTAATCCATTTTCGTCCATGGCATCGAAAGTAACAACACCAATTGATGGAGGATTTATAGCATAGGAATTATTAACAAAAACACTTTTTGATGCCCAGTATTTAGGGTTAGGAATAAAGCTTGGTAATGAAAAGTCCTCACGCATAGGAAGATGAATCTCCTCATTTACAGCTTTTGATTCTTTTAAATTGGAGTTAGCAAGTTCCTTATTAATTAAAATAGGATTTCTGCTTAGCCCAGTCAACACCTCTTGTGCATAGGTATTTACAAAAGATGTAGCTATTATTATTATGGTAATTATAATTTTATTCATCTAAATTTTCAGAATTTATTAGGCTATCAGTAATAGAGTTTGACGGTCTTATTGTTTTCAAGTGTTTCTCAAAATCGAAATTTTCGTCTGATTTATAAAATAGCTGAATTTTTTGTCCTTGTTTTACTGTAGGCTCATCGCTATAATGTGGTAATTGGCGATAAACTCTTACTGTGCTTCTGTTGTCTCCTTCTTCAAAGTTTTCTTCTCCAATATTTAATGAAGCCAAATGCAGCTCACCTTCAGCCTGTTGATGAGTCATTCCTATAAGTAAAGGTACTTTTATAAGTTCTCTATGAGAGCCCAGACCAAGTATAAGTTCTACTCCCGATCCTTTTTCAAGTTTGTCGTCAGCAAATATTTCTTCATCATTATACTTAACCTCAATAACTGCATTTTTTGCAATATTTGGAACATAGCTAAGCTTTGTTATTTCAATACCATAAGTTTGAAGTTTGCTCTTAGCACTACGCAAAGAAAGGTCTCTTAACTCAGGCATGCTAACCATCTCAGGCAAAAGAGCAATAACAGTAAGATAAATATTACGACCTTCTTTTACCATTGTTCCTGCTTCAGGACTTTGGGCAAAAATACTTCCTTTTTCAGCATCTTTATTGAAAATAGAATCGGTAATCGTAAATTGTAGATTTGAGTATAAAGCGTCTTTTTCAATATCGTCAAGATAAAAACCGCTAAAATTCGGCACTTCTATTTCTTCTCCATGGCGAGTAAAACTGTCAAGGGAGTATACAGTAGCTATTAAAAGCACTATTGACAATGTTATTATTGCAAATATATTTATATATAACTTCTTGCTGGTAAGTATCTTTAGCATGTTTTATATTGTGTTTATTATAGAATAGAAAAAACAATCGTATTCACTATTTTCTAACTTCAAAAGTAAGATTTTATTGCTTTGATAAAATGTTTTTTTATGAGAGCTATTGCCTATAGAATAGGTTGTTTATGATATTATAGATAAACTAATAAGTAGCTTCTATTTTTTGTGATTTCAAAAGAATTTTATAGATTTTTTCTTCGATAGTAAATTCACATATAACGTCAACTTTAATATTTGGACCCCATTTTGGGCCTCCACCTACGCCACCTCTAATTTTATAGGTGTTTTCCTTAGTAATGCCTTCAATATCAGAATACCAAACATTATTTCCATTTATAATATAAATCTTCCTAAGTTCTAGCGAATTTGGAATATTAAGGCTATCCTGCTCTATTAGGTGAACTACGCACATCAGTGTGCTGCCATTTTCTTCTGCTATGGGCATAAAATCGCGCCATAAATATGAGGTGAGAAAAAAAGTATTTTCGTTAGTTACAATTATTTCGTCGTTCTGCCTTAGCTCTGTGGCAAAGTCTACAATTGTATTATCATCCTTTTCGGTGCAGGAGCTTAATGCTATTAATAAACTTAGAAGAAATATTTGAAATAATTTCACAATTATTGAGTTTTAAATTATTGAACAAAGATAGTAATAATAGAGTTTTGATGCAAATTTATAAAGGAGCAAAAACCAATATCTTTTCAAAGAACCCATTCTTAATCATTAATTTAAACTCTTTGTCGTTAGGATTTACAGTGAATTTTGTTGAGTCAGTATTTATATCAACAGCAGTAATTGATTCCAAAAGTTTTAATCTTTCCTCAGTGTATTCATTTGCCACATCTTTAGTAAGCGAATCATTCTCCATACTTATATAATAAACACTTATATTTTTGCCTGTTTTTTGGAAAGGAATTATAGTCCAACTCTTATCCTTTATCGACATTAGGTTTAGGATATAGAGATCATCTATCTTTTTTAATACCATGCTAGGGTTACTATCTTGCCTTAAATTGCCCGTTAGGTGAAACTTGCTATTTTTATCGCCATACAAAAAGCTTTCTTTAGTTATCTTTAAAGTATCCTTGTCTTTAATGTCATAATACTCACCAATAAACTCCTTTGGAAACTCGCTATATTCTTTGCCTGATTTTGGTTTTACTTCTTCAAACTCAACAGCAGTACATGCTGATAGAAATATGGGAAATAGCAAAAAAGTAATAAAAGCCCTGCTCATAGTTTTTCTTTGTTAATATGAATACAAAGATAATATTTTTATTGGTTCTTGTTTTTAAATCATTATTATGGAGCTTATCGATAGGTAATCCTAATAAATGAGGTTAATAATTCCCTAATTTATATATTGTGTATAATCTGGTTATTATTAAATAGATTATCTGTTTTGTCAATTATATTTTTACTTATTTTAGCAAGTGAATTTATTTGTCTAATAGTATTAAAGTAAAGATTTTTACATGAAAAATATTGCTGTTGTATGTGGAGGTTTCTCTGGTGAAGAAGTTATTTCTATGCGTAGTGCTGATTTTGTTCTACAAAATATGGATACCTCAATATATAAGCCTTTTAAAGTAATTATTAGTATCGATAGGTGGTATTGCGAGATAGATGGTAAGCAGTTTGATATTGATAAAAATGATTTTTCATTTAAGGATAGTAAAGCTAAAGTAAATTTTGATGGCGTTTATATAATTATCCATGGTCGACCTGGCGAGAATGGTCAACTACAGGCATATTTTCAGATGCTAAATATTCCTTATACATCATCAGATTTTACCGTTTCGGCAATAGCTTCGAATAAAGCATATTGTAACTATATGATGAAATCGCTAAATGTAAATACTATGCCATCGGTGCATCTTATTGCTGGCGGTGATATTGAAATTGATAGTATACTAGAACAAGTAGGATTGCCATGTTTTGTAAAACCTAATTCTGGTGGTTCATCCATTGGCATGTCAAAGGTAAAAGCTAAAGAAGAACTTGCTTATGCTATTGAAAAAGCCTTTGCCGAAGACGAAGAGGTGCTTATAGAATCATTTTTTGAGGGAAGAGAAGTTACTTGTGGATTATTGCAAAAAGACAATGAAATGATTGTGTTTCCAATTTGCGAGGTGCATTCCAAAACTGAATTTTTTGATTTTGAGGCTAAATATACTTCTTCATTGGTAGAGGAGATTATTCCAGCTCAAATACCTGAGGAAATTGCAAATGTGATAAAATCTACTTCCGTTTTTATATATAAGAAATTAAATTTTAAGGGTGTAATTCGTATAGATTATATTTTTAATGACGATAATGATTATATTTTTATTGAAGCCAATACTATTCCTGGAATGACTCAAGAAAGTATTGTTCCGCAAATGGCTAGAGAATTTGGCTGGTCGAATACGGGATTGGTAAGTGCTGTTTTGGATGAGATTTTTTAAATAGATAACTTATGAGAATTAAATTACTTATTTCAGCTATATTCTTTACTATAAGCATCTTTGCTTATAGTAGTGATGGTGATACATCCACTGTTTATGTTTTTGCCATTGACGAAGAAATAGGGCCTCCAGTGGTTCGTAAAATGAATAATGCTTTTGAGGAAGCTAAGAAAATCAATGCAGATCTTTTTCTAATTCATATGAATACATATGGCGGATTGGTTGTTTCTGCTGATACTATAAGAAGCAGAATAATTAAAGAAGATATTCCAATTGTAGTTTTTATTGATAATAATGCTGCATCTGCGGGTGCGTTAATTTCTATTGCTTGCGATAGTATTTATATGGTTCCTGGGGCTAATATTGGCGCGGCAACGGTGGTAAATCAAACGGCAGAAGCTATGCCGGATAAGTATCAGTCGTATATGCGTTCCACAATGCGCTCCACGGCGGAGGTTAGTGGTAGAAACCCTAAAATAGCCGAGGCCATGGTTGACCAAGATATTTATATTAAGGATATTTCCGATTCTGGAAAAGTGCTAACATTTACAACCTCTGAGGCCATTGAAAATAATTTTTGCGAAGCAGAGCTTAATTCATTGGATGAAGTTGCGCAGAGGTATGGTTTTAAGAATTACGTTATTATTAAACAAGAGCTTAAAACTACTGACCATATTATTGGTTGGCTAATAAGCCCATATATTCATGGTTTATTAATAATGATAATTATGGGGGGAATATATTTTGAGATGCAAAGCCCTGGTTTTGGAGTACCATCATTGGCGGCTATTACTGCTGCAATAATGTATTTTGCACCTCTTTATATTGAGGGCCTTGCCGAAAATTGGGAGATAATTATATTTGTAATTGGAATAATACTTTTATTGTTGGAAGTTTTTCTGATACCGGGATTTGGAATAGCAGGTGTAGCTGGAATTATAATGGTAACAGTAGGATTAATCCTTAGCTTACTTTATAATGTAGCTTTAGACTTTTCGCAGGTAACTTATACTGCTATTATGGAAGCTGTATTTGTTGTAATGATTGCTGTAATGGGCTCAATAGTGCTCACTTTCTTTGCTGTAAAACATGTTTTTTATAGTTCAAAATATGGAATGTCCTTGGCCAACGAAATGAAATCTGCTAAAGGTTTCACTTCTACCGAAAAAGATCTTAGTATTATGATAAATAAAGAAGGTGCCGCTGCTACTATACTTCGCCCGTCGGGGAGAGTATATGTTGATGGAGTAAAATATGACGCTATTTGTAAGCAATCATATATTGATAAAGGCGCTGAAATACGCATAATAGATTTTGTGAATGGGCAGTTGATAGTGGAACTTAAATAATTGAATAAATATGAGTGATAAAAGTATAAGAATTTTTATTGTAGATGATCATCAATTATTTATAGATGGTTTGATAGCAATTATTAGAAAGACTGAAGGGTTAGAAGTTGTGGGTACTGCAAATTCGGGTAGGGAGTGCATAGAGAAAATTAAGGATGAAGAATTAGATATTCTAATAACAGATATAAGTATGCCAGAGATGAGAGGCGAGGAGCTTGTCGAACATTTGATACGCATATATCCAAATATGAAAATTCTTACCTTATCAATGCATGATGATTATTCGTATATTGATAAGATGTTAAAAGCAGGTGCTCTAGGCTATATTCATAAGAATACTGGAGCTCGTGAGCTTCGAGAAGCTATTGAAATGGTGTCTTCTGGTAATAATTATTTTACTCAAGAGGTAAGTAATGCAATTGCTAAAGGGTATGCAAAAGATAGTATTAATAATGAAAATGTTTCGCCCCCACTTATCTATGATATTTTTTTAACGAGGCGTGAGAAAGGTATTCTGAAACTTGTATTTGCAGGATTAAGTAGTCAAGATATTGCTGATGAACTATCTTTAAGTTATCATACAATAACTCAGCATCGAAAAAATATTAATGCAAAACTTGGTACTCGTACTCGTAAGGAATTGGAGCAAATTGTTAAGCAAAAGGGGCTCTTGGGAGAATAACTAGAAAATGAAAAAGCCTGAAATTTGTATTTTAAATACAAATTTCAGGCTTTTTTTTATTAATAATAAATGCCCTTATTTATTGTCGCTATTGTCAGCCTCTTTAGCATTCTCTTCTTCTTCTGCAGACAACCATCCACCACCAAGGGCTTTATATAGTCCAGAATAAGATTCTATTATTTGTCTCTTAAGAATAGATAAGCCTAGCTGTGCATTAAAAGAAGTTCTTTGATTATCAAGAAATTCTAAATAGCTGGTAACACCTTTGTCATAACGCATTTTAGATAATCTTTCGGCATTCATTGCTGCGGCTACTTCGCTTTGTTTGGCTTTCAATTCAAGCTTTAATGTTTGAATGCTTATCAAAGCATCTTCTACTTCTTTGAATGATTGATTTACAGTATATTCGTAGTTAAATAGAGCCTCTTCTGCTTGTGCTCTTGCTGCCTCAACTCGTCTTTTATTCTTACCGAAATCAAAAAGAGGACCCAATAAGTTTGCACCGGCACTCCAAGCCATTCCCGAACCAGTAAATGATGATAATGCCATACTTGATCCACCAAACATGCCAGTAATACTTATTGAAGGGAAGCGTTGTGCTACCGCTACATTTATTTGCTTAAAATTAGCATGGTATATTTCCCTGCTAGCAAGTATATCTGGGCGGCGCAATAGTAATAATGAAGGGATTCCATAAGGAATATCAGTGCCAAAATTTAAACTATCAATTTGTTCTTCATCTGTAATAATACTTTTTGGGTGCTCGCCTATAAGAACTGCTAATGCAGTTTCAGTAATTGCTAGTTGTCTTCTGTATTTTGGAACTGATCCGGCTGCTATTGCTTGATTAATTTGTGCTTGATTCAAATCTATCTCTGGAATTATTCCACCGTCATATTTAGCTTGTATAATTAGTAAAGCGCTATCTCTTGAACCAAGAGTTTTTTCGGAAATTTCAAGTCTGTTTTTTAAGTCTAAAAACATGACGTAGTTATTTGTTACGCTTGATATTAAGCTTATTTGTATACTTCGAAGTCCGTATTCTGATGCAAGAAGTTCAGCTTTTGCACCTTCTGTAGCGGCTCTGTATCTTCCCCAAAACACTAATTCCCAACTCATGCCAATTCCTGCACTCAAACTATGATTCCCGAAATCTCCTGATGCACCTTTTGATGCTCCAGCTTGAAGGTTAAAACCAGGATATTGATCAGCACTTACCATTCCTGATATTGCTCTAGACTGCTCTATACGCGAAGCCGCCTTTAGCACATCTTTGTTATATACCAATGCGTGTTTTATCAGCGTGTCCAAGCCTGGCTCTTTTATAAAGTCCCACCAGCGGAGATTAATAATTGTATCGTTATTTGATACTAAAGTGTCGCGCATATATTGCTCATAGGTTTCCTCTATGTCAATCTTAGGTTCTACATATTTTGGTCCCACACAGCTAGTTATTGCTAATAGAAGTATTGCAAGTCCGTATATTTTTTTCATATTATTATCTTTAAATATTTTTATTTCGAAATTTCAGCATCTTTTTCTTCTGCTAATTGCAAATCTCTTTTCTTTTCGTAATTAAATAATTTGCCAATGGCTACAAATAGCATTGGATACATAAATACTCCTAGTAAGGTTGCCAGCGACATGCCGCCAAGTAAAGCCATTCCCATTACTTTTCTTGATTCTGCTCCAGAACCTGTAGCAATTACCAAAGGAAAAACTCCTAAGATAAAAGAGAATGCTGTCATTAGAATAGGTCTGAATCTTGATTTCGCAGCAACCATTGCAGCGTCAAATAAGCTCATCCCTTTTTTGAATTCATCATTGGCGAACTCAACAATTAATATAGCATTTTTTGCCGCCATACCAATAAGCATCACAAATGATACTTGAGCGAAAATATTATTCTCGAATGTTGGACTTCCTAAACGACCCAAATAAAGTGCAAGAAAAGCTCCGAATATAGCAAATGGAGTTCCTAACAAAATACTAAGAGGTAATGACCAACTTTCGTATTGTGCTGCAAGAATTAAGAATACAAATACCAACGAGAAAGTTAGAATAACACCCAGTGAACCCGATGCTTTCTTTTCTTGGAAAGACATTGCGTTCCAAGAATATCCCATATCTGGTGGCAAAACCTCTGCCGCTACCTCTTCAAGAGCATCCATTGCTTCAGTGGAAGTATAACCAGGAGCTGGAGCGCCAGTTACTTCTGCCGAACGATACAAATTAAATCTTGTAGTATATTCGGGACCTGTAACCGGCTTTATATTAACTAAAGTTGCCAGTGGAACCATATCTCCATTCCTGTTTTTAATGAAGAAATTATTTATGTCGCTTTCTTTACTTCTATACTGTGGTTCCGCTTGAAGGTATGTTTTATACATTCTGCCAAATCGAGTAAAATCGTTTACATAAGCTCCTCCCATAAATGCACCTACGGTAGTATATAAATCATTAAGATTTACGCCCATTTTCAAGGCTTTTTCTTTATTTACATCCATATACCTTTGTGGTACACTTGCTTGGAATGTAGAAAAGGCTCTTCCTATTTCGGGTCTAGCATTGGCTGCTTGAATGAATTTCACTAAATTTTCGGATAAATACTGAGGTTCTTTTCCTGCTCTATCTTGTATCATAATACTAAAACCAGAACCATTTCCCAAACCAGGAATAGCTGGTGGTCCAAAAGCAAAGGCTTGAGCATCTTTAATATTTACAAAAAGAGCTTTATTTATTTCTTCTACAATTTCTTTTGCTGTTTTATCTCTATCTCCCCAATCTTTTAGACTTGCAAAAGCAAAGCCTTGGTTTGATGCCATAGCACCAGAAAGAATAGAATATCCTGTAACATTAGTAACATACTGTACATCTGGATGGTTCATTAATATAGCTTCCACTTTTTTTGCAACATCATCAGACCTTTGTATTGAAGCGGCATCGGGCAATTGATAATTAACAAAGAAATAGCCCATATCTTCCTCAGGAATAAATCCTCCAGGAACAAGTTTTCCGAAAAATGCTGCACCAATAGTAAGTATTACTATAAATATAACTGAACGCTTTAATTTACGAGCAACTACATTTGTGAAACTCATATATGATTCGGTAGTTTTGTCCATTCCTTTATTGAATTTCTTGAAAAACCAACCCAAAGGACCTTTATAAGGCTTAGGCTCTTTCAACATTATTGAGCAAAGTGCTGGACTTAATGTTAAAGCGTTTACCGATGAAACTAATACCGAAACCACAATAGTAATTGCAAATTGTTGATATAATAAACCAGTAATACCAGCCATTCCTGCAACAGGAATAAATACTGCTACTAATACTAAAGTTGTTGCAATTACTGGAGCGGTTACTGCTCTCATTGCAGCAAGTGTAGCTTCTTTCGCTGTCATTCCTTTTGCAATATTCACTTGTACGGCTTCTACAACAACAATAGCATCATCCACTACAATTCCAATTGCTAATACTAAGCCCAAAAGCGAAAGTACGTTTATGGTAAAGCCAAGCATTGGAAAGAAAATAAATGCTCCAATTAAAGAAACAGGTATTGCTAGGGTAGGGATTAAGGTGGCACGCCAATCTTGAATAAAAATAAATACTACAAGTACTACAAGAAGTAATGCAATTATTAATGTTACAACAATATCTTTAATTCCTGCTGTAATTGGCTTAACAGTGTCAATGGAAACCGTATATTTTACACTTTCTGGGAAATCCTTTTTAAGAATTTCCATTTGTTCGATTATCTTAGTTTTAAGTTCAACAGCATTAGCTCCTGGAGCTTGATATAAACCTATAACAGCACAAGTCTGACCATTAAACCTTGTATAAGCATTATAAGTTTCTACACCTAAATTTATGGTTGCTACGTCTTTTAATTTTACCTGCATTCCATTGTCGAGTGTCCTTACTACAATTTCCCCAAAGGTTTCTGGAGAATTAAATCGCTCAGGCATTCTTACAGTATATGTAAACTCTGTACCTGCAGGAGCCGGTTCTGCACCAAATTTACCTCCTGGCACAATTGTATTCTGAGCGTTAATTGCGTTTATAAGCTCTGTTACTGTTAATCCCATTTTTGAAAGTCTGTCGGGCTTTATCCAAATTCGCATTGAATAATCCGATGCTCCCATAATTTTTACTTCACCAATCCCTTTTACACGAGCTAGTTTGTCTTTAATGTTTATTAAAGCATAGTTTCCTAAAAAGTCTTGATCGTAATTTGGATTATCAGCAGTTAAAGAAATTAACATTAAGGTACTCGGTAACGATTTTTTGGTAGTTACGCCCAGTTTTGTAACTACAGATGGTAATTTTGCTGTAGCTGCTGATACTCTATTCTGAGCCAATACTGTATTCATATCAGGATCAGTTCCTACATCAAAAGAAATTTGAAGGTTCATTGTTCCATCATTGGCATTTGTTGATTTCATATAAATCATATTGTCAACACCATTAATTTCTTGCTCGAGAGGTGTTGCAACTGATTCTTCCACATTAAGTGCATTAGCTCCTGTATACGAAGCTTGAACTTGCACTATTGGTGGGGTTAGGTTTGGATATTGCTCAATTGGCAATCCGATAAGACTAATTGTACCAACAATAACTATTATAATAGCTATTACCATTGCAACAATCGGCCTATGTACAAAAAAGTTGCCTTTATTATCTGACATAATTGATTTCTTTATTTTATTAAAACTATGAGTGGACTCAACTCTATATTTATTAAACCTTTACAGTTTTAAAATTCTATTTATTATATTCTAGGAACACCTTACTAGTAAAATTTGTATCAATAGGATTGATAATTAAACCACTTTGTACTTTCTGTAATGCATCAATAACAATTCTTTCGCCTTCTTCTAAACCTTCAGAAATGGCAGCCAAATCACCAGATTTATGCGCAATAACTATTGGGCGGCTAGATACTTTATTACTATCATTCACAACAAATACAGTATATTGCCCTTGTAGTTCAACTATACATCTTTGAGGAATAATAATAGCATCTTTTGCTAAATCAGTTTGAACACTAACTTTAGAATACATACCCGGACGTAATAAACCATCTGGATTAGGGAAAGAAGCTTGAACTAAAATAGAACCAGTATTCTCATCAATATTACGGTCAACAAAATCAATACTACCGGGGTGGTTATAAATAGACTCATCGGCTAGCTTTAATTGAATACCTATATCATTATGATCGTCATGACCTTTAACTTCGCCACTATTAATTTTATCAATACGTTTTCTAGAAATTGTAAGGTATTGAGCTTCTGTTACAGAAAATTTTACAATAATAGTGTCTGTTTTTGAAACTGTATTTAATATTACAGGATTTGGATCCTTACCAACAAATTCGCCAACTCGGGCATTGGTTTTTCCTATGACACCGTTTATAGGAGACTTAACCTGTGTATAGCTTAAATCAATATTTGATGATTTAAGATTTGATTTTGCGGCATCAAGGTTAGCCTTGGCAGCGTCGTATGCAGCTTGTGCGGCATCAAGCTCACTTTTACTCACGGCATTTGCCTCCGCTAGTGGTTTTATTCTGTCTAAGTCGGATCTAGCTTTCGAAAGTTGAGTTTGAGCGGCTGTTACTTGACTCTTTTGAGCATTTGTAGCTGCTGTTAACGATTGTGGGTCAATAGTGTAAAGTAATTGCCCCTTTTTAACTTTTGAGCCTTCTGTAAACTCTATACTTTCGAGAAAGCCTTCCACTCTTGCTCTAATTGGAATGTCCTTTTGACCATATACTTGACCTACATATTCTGAGAAAATTGGAACATCATGTTTTATTACCTTTACAACGGGTATTTGTTGTACCATTCGCTTTTTTTGTTGTTTATCACCTCCATTACAGGAAGTTAATATAGCTAATAAGCCAATTGCTAATAGAATGATTGATTGTTTAATGAAAGTCATTACGGTATGGTTTTATTTTAAAATTAATTTGTCAAAGGTATAAATAAATTGATGTTTATAAAAATGATTTTTTTGTGATAATATAATAAGTAATAGATTCTCTTATTATAGTGAATATAAAGAGATGATAATGTGTTTAATAGCTCTTTAGTGTTAAGTTGTAATTGTAATGGTTAAGGATCGGCTTCCTCCATTATTCCTAAATTCACCAAGATATACGCCTTGCCATATTCCCATATCGAGTTTATAATTTGAAATAGGAATACTTACGGAGCTGCCAAATAATGAAGATAGAATATGCGATGGCATATCGTCACTTCCTTCGTAAATATGTGTGAAGTATTTTGTGTTTTCGGGAACAAGTTTTCTAAAAAACATATCAAAATCTACTCTTACACTTGAATCTGCATTTTCGTTTATTGTGAGCCCAGCAGAAGTGTGTTTAATGAAAATATTAAGCAAGCCCACCTCTGGTAAGTCATCCTTTATTATATCAATAATATAGTCTGTAATGAGATGAAAACCTCTGCTGTGGGCTGGTAGTCTTATATGAAATTGCTTGGTCATTATTTCTCCTCAGGAAGTTTTACCCAATCAATCTTTTTAAAAGTAAATTCATCGAAATGAAAATCAGGATTTGGAATATTTATTTTGAAACTTTTTACTTTTCCAGATTCTACCTCAAAGAAAATTTTGCCCTGAGGTAATGATGGAACTGCTGTAAACTCAACAATAAAAGTATCAGCGTCATATTTTACAGCATTGCCTTTCCATAGATTTGTTCTGAGTAGATTTACATATAGTTTTCCACCTTTTTTCTTAATGCTTGCATTTCCATATATTTCACTTTTGTATAAGCCAGCATATTCTTTTAGCTTTAAACTAGGGTCATTAGCATTTTCTTTTTCTGCAATTTCTTCTTTATAATAGCCTTTAAGTTGATAAGGTAGAAATAGCTTGCTCCAATCCTTATTTTCGTCAGAAAGAAAAGCATCAAGAATTTTATATGAAATAGGATTGTATAATGAAGAAGTGCTATTTGTAAGTATTACAAATCCAATATTTGCATCAGGCACAAAGCAAGTATAAGTTATCACACCATCGTATCCACCACTATGGCTAACTACTTTATAACCATGATAATCCATCAAAGACCATCCCATGCCATAAGAGCGAAAATGCGTACTTGGCCACATTTTATTATAACCTTCGCTTACCGTGAAATTAGTTGCCGGAGTGAGCATTTTAGTACTTTGCTTACTTGTGAATATCTCCTTATTATTATATGTGCCTTTAGCAAGTTGAAGCATAATCCATTTGCTCATATCTTCAATATTTGAATTAATAACTCCAGCACCTCCAATATTATCCCAATTCATCAACTCTATTTTAATAGTTTCGCCATTTATAACATTATAAGGAGTGCATACATTTTCCAATTCTTTTAAATCATCAATGCTAGTGTATGAGTTTTTCATTCCTAATTCATCAAAGAAGTGTTTTTTAAGAAAATCATCATAGCTCATGCCTGATACTTTGGCAATTATTTCGCCAGCAGCAATATACATTATGTTGCTATAGCCAAATGTGGTTCTAAAGTCGTATTCTGGTTTTAGTAAGCGAGCTCTACGAACAACTTCCTCTCTTGAGTATGTTGTTCCATACCATATTAGGTCGCCACTAAAGGTTTTCAGTCCACTTCTATGACTTAGTAAATCCTCAATGGTAAAATGCTCTGTTACATATTGATCATACAATGAGAAATATGGCAATATGCTTTTTACTTTTGTGTCCCAACTTAGCTTTCCTTGATCTACTAATATTGCAATTGAAGCCGCGGTAAAAGCTTTAGTATTTGATGCCACAGGAAATATTGTTTGTGGTGTTACAGGCTTTTCTTCTTCAATATTTCTAAAACCATACCCTTTGCTAAATATTAAAGAATCACCTTTGATAATACCTATTGCCATTCCAGGCACTTTCCAATCGGTAATGCTTTTTGCAAAATAAGCATCAAGGCTATCAAGGTTTGTATCTTTTACTTGCGCATTAGTGTTTATGGATAGTGCTATAAATCCAATAAAAAGCAATATTTGGAATAATCTCATGGCTTGTTTTGTTAAGTATTATTAGAGCAACAAAAATAGGGTTTATTTTAACGTTCAATAATTTTTATTTTCACACTTGTTTGAGCCCCAAGTTGACCCACAAACTCTATAAAATATGATTTTATATTATTAAAATCCATTTTTGGAGGACATATATAAAACAATAATTCATGAAGACGTCCTTTATACTTATACGAAATTTGAATAATATTCCTATTAGTTTTTAATGTTCGTGTAATCATAATTGCTATATAATCTACTTCCGATAATTTAATCTTCTTGGTGGATTGATTATAGTGTATTAATTTATTTTTTGATTTGTCAATCTTTATAATTGGCTTAAATTTATTTCTGCTAATTTGCTTCTCAAGATTCAAAAAATTCTCTTTAATAGTATATCTAAATTCTCCAAATTTGTTTGATATCGCTGTATTTGATTGAAAATTGGTTATTGATTCAGCACTATCAAAAACACCAAGTAAATCTTTTTGTGTTTTCCATATTCGATAGAATGTCCGTAAGCTGAAAATAATAAGTATAAAAGGAATTGTAATGTATTTGTTAATTAGTAATATCCAAAGAATACTAATTATTAAAAGAGCTGTAAAATTTAAAATGGTTTTTGATCTTGATGTCATTTTTGATGTTTGTAGTATGTTTCTTTAGAAAAATATTTCCCCGTTGCTACGCCGCTGCTGCTGCGCTCCCGACAACTGTTCGGGATCCATCGCGTTGTAAATAATAGGTTTAGACAAATAAACTCTTTCCTATATTTACAACTTACTCAATCATTTAGCGAATATATGAATTTTACTTTATACCTAAAACAGTACATCAACTATTTCTTGTATTTTGTTGCTTGTTATAATGATGCATAGCGATGAGAATGACTATATCGTATTAGCGTTTCGTACACTAGCACCATGGTGATATTTGGGAGTATTGTCGTGTCGTTATTTCTTCTTTAATCGTTTCTCTTCATTAATAAAAGTTGTATCACTCAGTCGTTTAAGTGATTTTACAAAGTTCTGATTGTCTATTGTTTTTAATTGAGATTTCGCTACCTTTCTTAATCGGCTGAACCTTTCTGCTTTATTAATAATTTCACTTATCATTACTGCATTCAAATTCTCAAGGTTTGATAAAACAACTAATTCATTGATACTTGAAAAATCTCTAATATTCAGTCCTTTTTCTGCGTGCTCAGGGTTTGCTTCTCTCCAGTCTTTTGCTCTACAATTATACATTGCAACATTTAGTAAATCGGCTTCTTCTGCGTAAACAATCCATTCGTTATCTTTTGTATAATCATTCTTAGGAATAATATGTTCTTTAATTGCTTCTGTATGTATTAGATAATTTGTTTTACTTAATATACGTTTTACATTCCATTCTAAATTATATTGATTTGTTTCAATTTCTTTTAATCGTTGGAATTCCTTAATTAGCAATAATTTAAACATTGGGCTAATCCATGCTCCAAATTCAAATGCTAAATCTTTATGAGCATAAGTACCTCCATATCTCCCAGATTTTGAAATAATTCCTATTGCATTTGTTTTTGTAATCTATTTTTTAGGTGTTAAATTGAAATTATTTAATCCAGCTTGTTTTCTAAAGGTGTCGAATTCGACAGGTTTAAAATTTGGATTGTGCAAAGTTTCCCACAACCCAATAAATTCAACAGTATTTCTATTTCTCATCCAATTTCTAATATGGTCACTTCCTTCTTCATCTCTTACCATATCAGTCAAACATATATAATCCTGTTCGTCTCTTTTTGCAATCGAGATTATTTTGTCTTCAACTTGTATTTTTGTCATTTTGACTATATTCTAAATTATTTCCGACAAATTTAGCTTATATTTTATTGATTTGAAGTTTTATTTTTATATGTTGATTTTGTTGTGTCTAATAGCAAATATATGAATTTTACTTTATGCCTAAAACAACACCTCAAATATTTCTTGTATTTTGTTGCTTGTTATAATGATGCAACACGATGAGAATGACTATATCGAATTAGCATTTTGCACATCAACGCCACCTTTATTATACATTCAAATAACTAATTAGTCATTAAGTTCACTGTATTTAATGCTAGGTGTCTGCTATTAAATTTCTTTTGACTTTTTTACTCAAAAGCAAAAAATTATGGTAAATTATTTCCTATATTTGTGTTTTTGAAAAATGAATTATAAGTAGATTCTAAGCTGCTGATTAATAGTATTTATGCTATAATTATTAGGCTTATAAAATAAGAAATATTATTATTATGGGAAGAGCATTTGAATACCGCAAAGCGGCAAAGATGAAACGTTGGGGCATGATGTCGCGAGTGTTTCCAAAATTAGGAAATAGAATAACTGCTGCTGCCAAAGATGGTGGCTCTGATCCAGAGATGAATCCTTCGCTACGTACTGCAATTCAGAATGCTAAGGCAGCAAATATGCCTAAGGATAATATCCTTTCTGCAATAAAGCGTGCCACAAGCTCTGATTATAAGTCTATGATAGAGGTAAATTACGAAGGTAAAGGTCCTCATGGTGTTTTGGTTTTTGTGGAATGTGCTACTGATAATACTACTCGAACTGTTGCCAATGTGAAATCATATTTTAATAAAGCTGGTGGTGCTATTGTACCTACTGGTTCTTTGGAATTTATGTTTGAGCGTAAGGCTATATTTGAGTTGGTGAAAACCGATGAATTGGATATTGAAGAGCTTGAGTTAGAATTAATTGATGCTGGCTTGGAGGAAATAGAAGAGGTGGAAAATCAGGTGATTATCACTGCTGATTATACTGCCTTTGGTAAACTTACGACAGCAATAGAGGCTCTTAAGCTTGAGATTAATAAATCCGTATTGGAGCGTTTTCCAACTTCTCCTCAAGAGTTTAACGAAGAGCAGATGGTGGATATCGACAAAATGCTCGACAAATTGCATAATGATGATGATGTGCAGGATGTGTTTACAAATATTGGATAAACATTCTGATTGTTTTTAATAAGAGAAGTCATTGTGTTTAAAAAAAATACGATGACTTTTTGATGTAAAAAATACATGAGTTTGTTAAAGTATTATCCAAAGAAGTAGAATAAAGATTAAGAGTATATAATATGATTGAAAATAAATTTAAAGCAGTAATTTTTGACCTTGATGGGGTGATTACTAAAACAGCACTTGTGCACTCTGTGGCATGGAAAGAGATGTTTGATACATACTTAAAGCAGCGCGAAGCAACACATGGTGAAAAATTTGTAGAGTTTACTCATGAGGGTGATTATCTAATTTTTGTGGATGGTAAACCACGTTACGAAGGTGTAAAATCTTTCTTGGAATCTCGTGGTATTGAGCTGCCTTATGGTGAGCCTAGCGACGATGTGGAGCAGGAAACTTATTGTGGTGTTGGTAATAGAAAAAATATAGCTTTCAATAATATACTTGAGCGCGATGGAATTCAGGAATACGAATCTACAGTGAAATTAATGCATCGATTAAAAGCGGAAGGTATTAAGATTGGTGTTGCTTCTTCTTCCAAAAATGCGGAGAAAGTTCTTACTGTTACAGGATTGATAGATCTTGTAGAAACTCGTGTGGATGGTGTTGTAAGTGCTGAGCTTGGTCTTAATGGCAAACCTGCACCAGATATTTTCACCACTGCTGCCGACAATCTTGGCGTAGCATATCACGAGGCTGTGGTAATTGAAGATGCAATTAGCGGTGTGCAAGCAGGTAAAGCCGGAAATTTCGGTCTTGTGCTTGGTCTTGCTCGCGAGGAAAATGCTGAGGGACTTTGGGAGGCTGGTGCTGATATTGTTGTGGAAGATATTTCTGAAATTGAGTTCGAAGGAATTCAAAATTGGTTTGAGAATGGTTTGGATGACGATAATTGGTCATTATCGTATAGTACATACAATCCTGAAAAGGAACGCTCACGAGAGGCTCTGCTTTCTGTGGGAAATGGTTATTTTGGTACTCGTGGGGCTTTTGCTTTTGCTAAGGCTAATGAGCATAATTATGCTGGTACTTATATGGCTGGCCTTTTCAATAAACTTACTTCAAAAGTAGAAGGTAAAGATATTGTTAACGAAGATTTTGTGAATATACCAAACTGGTTGCCAAT
>QMPB01000003.1 GCA_003648395.1 Bacteroidota bacterium | reverse complement strand
TCCCATTCCGAACAGAGAAGTTAAGCCTACCAGCGCTGATGATACTGCATTTAGTTGTGGGAAAGTAAGTCGTTGCCCTTTTTATTTAAAGCTCCTAGCCTTTGGCTTGGAGCTTTTTTTTTGCACTTTATTTTGCTTAAAAAATAAATCTTATTAAATAAAAATAAAATACTATAAACCTTATTTCATTTCTTTACGTTAATATTGCATATTGAAAAATTAATCTCCAAATTTTATTATTATGAAGATAAATAAAAATATTGCAGTTAGTGAAACAGGATTTGTTTTTAATCCAGCTTCAGGTGAGGCATTTACTGTTAATTCATCTGGTACTGAATTATTGAACCTAATTATTAAAGGTGTTTCTTATCAGAAAATAAGTAATATCTTTCTTGAAAAATATGATACGTCTCAAACAACTTTCGATCAGGATTATCACGATTTTGTAGATATGCTTAATCAGTATAATTTAGTTACTATTTCTAAGGAAAAGGAATAATGAAAGCTAAATATACTATAGCATTAAGTGGATTAAATGCAATTGATAATCCAGGACCTGGAGTAGCAGTAGCTCGAGGGCTTAAAGAAGCAAAATCTTTTGATGTTAGACTTATTGGTTTAACATATGAGTCTTTAGAACCAGGTATCTATATGCATGATTTATTTGATAAAGTTTATCATATTCCATATCCAACCGCAGGAACAGAAGTGTTAAAAGCTAGAATACAATATATTAATCAAAAGGAAAATTTAGATCTAATTATTCCGAATTTTGATGCTGAATTGTATTCTTTTATGAAATTGGAGGATGATTTAAGTTCAATGAATATCAAGACCTTTCTTCCTACTTTTGATCAGTTTGAAGAAAGACATAAAGTTAATCTTCCTGATTTTGGAGAAAAATACGCAATTGATGTACCGAAATCTAAAGCAATATTTGATTCTTCTGAATTATATAAACTTGGAATGGAGTATACTTTCCCAATGGTTATAAAAGGGAAGTTTTATGATGCTTATATTGCATTTAATATTGAACAGGCAGAAAACTACTTTAATAAGCTTAGTGGTAAATGGGGACTGCCAATTGTAATTCAGGAGTTTGTGAGAGGTGATGAGTATAATGTAACAGGATTGGGTGATGGTGATGGCAATACTATTGCGGCTGTGCCAATGCGTAAACAATATATTACGGATAAAGGTAAAGCATGGGGTGGTATTTCTATTGCTAATGAAGAAATGATAGAACTTACCAAACATTTTATTAAAGAAACTAAATGGCGTGGGGGATTTGAGTTAGAACTTATGAAAGCTCAAGATGGAACATACTATCTTATAGAAATTAATCCAAGAATGCCAGCTTGGATTTATCTTGCAGTTGGGGTTGGACAGAATATACCAGAAGCACTTGTAAATCTTGCATTTGGGAAAGAGGTTAAGCCATATACAAATTTTGATGTAGGAAAGATGTTTGTAAGATATGCCTACGATATGATAGTTAATATTGATGAGTTTGAACAAATTTCATCAAAGGGAGAATTGTAAATAATAAAAAAATTAAGATTATGACAAAATTAAAATATGAACGCCCGTTAATTAAAAAGCTTGAAAGTACTATGCCTAATAAATTTGGCACTAGAACTGAGTTTATGCCAATGACACATATTGATAATAAATCAGTTAAAGGATTAATTAAAGAATATGGTTCTCCTGTATTTGTTATTTCGGAAACGACCATTAGAAATACTTTTAAGAAAGCACACCAAGCTTTTACTTCTAGATACCCTAAAGTACAATTTGCATGGAGTTATAAAACAAATTACATAAGTGCGGTTTGCAATACTTTTCATCAAGAAGGTTCTTGGGCTGAAGTTGTTTCAGGTTTTGAGTATGATAAAGCAATTAATAATGGTGTTGATGGAAGAAATATTATCTTTAATGGTCCAGATAAAACAGAAGAAAATTTGAGAAAGGCTATTATCAATAAATCATTAATTCATATTGACCATTTGGACGAGTATTATACAATAGTAAAATTAACGGAGGAATTAGACCAAAGGCCGCAAGTTGCAATTCGTGTTAATATGGATACTGGAATTTATCCTATGTGGGATAGATTTGGATTTAATTACGAGAATGGGCAAGCATGGAGCATATTGAATAAAATAATGATGTCTAAAAAGTTGGATCTTGTTGGATTACATGCTCATATTGGTACTTATATGATGACAGCAAAACCATATGGAGTAGCAGCAACTAAACTTGCTGATTTAGCAGTTGGTTTGAAGCAAAAATATGATCATTATGTAAAATATATAGATCTTGGTGGTGGTTTTGCATCAAAAAACACTTTAAAAGGAGCTTACTTGCCTGCAGAAGATACTAACCCAAGTTTTGATGAATATGCTGAAGCAATTACTACTTCTCTTTTGAATAGTAATATACATCCTGAGCATTTGCCTACATTAATATTAGAAACAGGCCGAGCTTTAATTGATGATGCTGGTTATTTATTGGGAACTGCGATCGCTAATAAGAGAAATAGTAAAGGGAAGCGAACTACCGTATTAGATATTGGAGTTAATATCTTATTTACGAGTTTT
This sequence comes from Bacteroidota bacterium, assembly GCA_003648395.1. Next base: position 27,232 of record QMPB01000003.1, on the reverse strand, counting down.
TGGTACGAGCATAAGATTACTCCAGCTCAAGAATTTTCTCACCATGTAGAAGATACTACTATTTATGGACCTCTTTGTATGAATATAGATGTTATTCGAGAAAATGTTAGTATGCCTCCATTAAATACTGGTGATAATGTGGTAATTCACAGAGTAGGTGCATATAATATGACACAATGGATGCAATTTATTACTTTACGTCCTAAAGTATTAATGATAACAGAAAAAGGTGATGTTGAAATAATTAGAAAAAGTGAAAGTTTAGAGAGTATAAATGATTATGAAGTTGTTCCGAGTCATTTAAAAAGTTTTGAATTATAGAATTACGTAAATTAGCAACAATTTAATAAAACCTTTTTAGTGTATAAAAATAAGTTTAAATCGATAGTTTTTAGTATAGTTAATAGCTACTCACAGATCTTTTTCTCTGATGGAAAATTATTAGGTATTGCTTTGTTAATTGTTTCCTTTTTTAACCTTAATGCAGGTTTAAGTGGTGTGATAGCTATTATTTCAACTCATACTACTGCTTATTTGATAGGCTTAAATCGAAGTAAAATAATTAGCGGCCTTTATGGTTTTAATAGCTTACTAGTTGGGTTAGGGTTAGGTTTATACTATCAGTTTAGTTGGCAATTTTTATTATTGGTTATTTTTTCTGCAGTATTGACTTTATTTATTACAGTTGTTACAGAAGCTGTACTGTCAAAATATTCATTACCTTTTTTAAGTATTCCATTCTTATTTGGCATATGGGTAGTTAGTATGGCTTCTCGTCATTATGGAGCACTTGAGATTAGCGAATATGGAGTATATTCATATAATGATATGGTGTTACTTGGCGGTGATGATTTATTGAATTCTCATCTTAGTGTTCAGAATTTGGGTATTGCAAATTCTATTAGGCTTTATTTTGTTTCGCTTGGCGCCATTTTTTTTCAGTATAATATTTATGCTGGAATTTTTATTGCTATTGCATTATTAATCAACTCAAGAATTTCTTTCTTATTAAGTCTTGTTGGTTTTTATTCTGCATTTCTCTACTATCAAGTAATAGGAGCTAATTTAGGCGAGTTAGATTATGGTTATATTGGTTTTAATTTTATTCTTACAGCAATTGCAATTGGAGGATTCTTTGTGATTCCATCATTATATTCTTTTCTGATAACAATGCTACTTATTCCAATATTGTCAATATTAGTGACTGGAACATCCGAAGTGCTTAATGTTTTTCAGCTTTCCACGTATTCTTTACCCTTCAATGTTGTTTCTTTAAGTTTCCTCCTTGTATTAAGGTATAGGGAAAGAAATTTTAGAAAGCCAGAATTAGTTAGTTTACAACGATTCTCCCCAGAAAAGAATCTATACGCGAATCTAAATTTTTATAAACGATTTGGAGATCATTTACAAATACCTATTCATCTTCCATTTTTCTCAAAATGGAAAATTAGCCAAGCTCATGATGGAGAGTTTACCCATAAGAATGAATGGAGACATGCTTGGGATTTTGTTATTGAGAATGATAATCAGGAATATATTAATAGCGGGAAACATGTTGAGGATTATTACTGTTATAATAAACCTATTATTGCTCCTGCAGATGGTGAAATAATTGAAATAATTGATTTGTACGATGATAACGAGATAGGAAATGTAGATTTGGAACATAATTGGGGCAATAGTATAGTAATTAAGCATGCCGAGTATTTATATAGTCAAATAAGCCATATAAGAAAAGGAAGTTTTAAGTTTACTAAAGGTCAATGGATAAGAAAAGGAAGTCACCTTGCTAATGTAGGAAATTCTGGACGTTCACCATTTCCTCATATTCATTTTCAATTGCAAGCAACACCATTTGTAGGATCAAAAACTTTAAAATACCCAATTGGTCCATACATAACTTCATTAGAAACTAAACAAAATTTTACAATTGGTGGATTTCCTAGTGAGAATGATTTAATAAGTAATATTGAGGTAGATGATTATTTAAAGAAAATATTTAAGTTTGTTCCAGGACAAATAATTAAGTGGGAGAAGGATAGAAGCACTGACAGTGATAATTCTGAAGTTGAAAGTTTTGAATGGATAGTTGGTGTAAATTTTAATAATCAAACATATTTGTATTCTGAGAGCACAGAAAGCTATGCTTATTTTGTTGCAAATGATGAAGAGCTCGTATTTACAACATATACAGGTTTAAAGTCTGATCCATTATATTGGTTTTACTTAACGTCTTTTAGATTGATTTTTGGTTATTATAAAGGAGTTAAAGTTGAGGATGACTTGTCTGTTACTATCTCAAAGGCTAGGGTATTAAAAGTTTTACAAGATTTTATTGCTCCATTTTTTATATTTATTAAGCCTAAGTTTACTATGGAGTATATTAGTAGAAAACAATCTTTTGGTGAAAGTGAAATTGTTCTTAAATCGGAGTTTAGAGATATTGTAATGAAAAAACAGCTTAGAGTGATTAAAGCAGAGTTTGTTACTGGTTCAAATAATCCTTTGATATGGACAGTAATTATCGATAATATTGAGCATAAATACAGAATAATAAAGAGTTGAAAAAAATATTTATAATAATAATACTTGCTTTCATCAGTGTTGCAAAGCTTGAAGCACAATCTAATTTAGATTTTAAGAAAGTGAATGAGCTAAGTTTAATCTATTATTATGCTTCAGAGTGGGATTCACTTATTAATATCGGTATTGCTGCAGAGAGTAATGATATTGATTATTACTACTTGAATTATCGAATGGCAATTGCATTTTTCTATAAAGAAAACTACTTTACCTCAACATTCTACTTTGAAAAATCATTAAAGCAAAATGCAAAAGCCATTGAAGACGACTTTTTCAGACTGATTTATTATAAAGCAATACTATTTTCTAAACAAAATAATAAAGTATTAAAAATTAGTCAGTTGCAGGATACTATATTTGATATTTTTCCAGCTACATATAAGGGCGAGGTAGATGTTTTTTACTTTAAAGGAAAGATATCAAGAAATTTAGATAATAAGCAATTAAGAATGACTCCTGGGAATATTTATTCTGAAATATATTATCAGCAGAATATTAGTATGTTTGGTGTTGGTACGAGCTTTTTGTTGGATAAGAATATGGGAATTGATTTTAGATATTCCAATGCAAAACTGAGAATGATTGCAGCCATAGAAGATGAAGAACATTTTTACATTCGTAATTTTGATGTACAACAAAATACTGTGAATGTAAAACCAAGTTTCTATATTGGTAATAGTCAGAGAATAGATATGTTTCTTGGGGCTTCTTTTCTAAATAGTAATGTGTTTGCCCCATTAGATTCTTCACGTAATGAGTATGGATTTAGAAATTTACAAACTTTTAGTTTTGTGGTAGGCTTAGCTTATAGGTATCGTTTTAAAAATATTGATATTGGTGTTAATTCAGTATTTTCTTCATTTAGCAACGATAAGAACATTCAAATAGGGGCTTCTATTCTGTGGTACCCTTTTGGAAATCTAAATCTCTATAGCTCTACTGAAGTGTCAGCAATGAATACAACTGCTAATATACCTCGTTTAATTCTATATCAAGAAATTGGTTTTAAAACAATTAATAAGCTTTGGGTTGAATTGAGTGGATACTATGGAGATGTAAATAATTTCTCTATGATTACTTCTAATTATTCTTTTGAAATTGCAAATCATACCAAAGGTATAGCTTCAGCTAAGATTATTTACACATTATCTCCAAGTATTAATTTATTTGCTAATACACAATATTGGTGGAGATATACAGATAAACTAGAAATTCAGTTGAATCAAGAAGAACAAATTAAAATAATTAATTATCAACAAATTAACTTTATAGGAGGATTAGAATGGAAATTTTAAATAGACTAATATTCAGTATTTTATTCTTAATTGGTATCGGAAACCTTAGTCATGCTCAAAGCAAACTAGAAACTGCCTTTAGCGATAGTTATAAGATGGAGCTTAATGGCGAATATTCAAAAGCATCACTGGAGCTTAAAAAAGTATATAGTAAAGATTCTTACGAAATTAATGCTCGACTGGGTTGGCTGAACTATATGGCTGGTCAGTATACAGAAAGTGTTACTTATTACAATAGGGCGTCATCTATTATGCCTTTGAGTATAGAAGCTTTGTTAGGAATTACATATCCACTATCTGCAATGGGGAACTGGGAGCAGGTGATTAAGGCATATAATAGTATTCTGAAAATAGACCCTAATAATTATTCAGCAAACCTAAAGTTAGGACAGATATATCTAAATAGAACTGAATATAAAATGGCTCAGGCATATTTTACATTATTATTAAATCAGTTTCCTTTTACTTATGATGTTGTGATTAATACAGCATGGAATAATTATTATCTTGGAAAATTTAGAGAAGCAGGTATATTATTCAATAAAGTATTGCTTATTAATCCAAGTGATGAATCTGCAACTAAGGGTCTCGAATTAATTAAATAATTGATTATGAATAAACTTCTAATTATTATTATTATTATTATTACCACTTTGAGTTCTTGTTCTAAACAAGAAGATGTTACAATTAATAAACTTGAGGAAGAAGACGGTAATTTCCTACCATTAAGTGTTGGCAATTATTGGATATATGAAGTTTCGCAGGTGGATACAAACGGAAACTCTACGTTTCAAAAAATAGATAGTACGTATATAGATAGTGACACTACCATCAATAATAATATATACTTTGTTATTAAAAGTAGTGCTTCTATAAGTTATATTCAATTTTTAAGAGATTCGTCAGGGTATATTGTTGATGATAATGGACAAAAATACCTATATCAAAGGTTGATAGATGATACGTTATATACGAATTTATTAAAATCATTTTTAGGAGATACCCTTTCTTTCACATACAGAAAAATGAGTAAGCCTCCTACTAAGATATATTGTGGATTAGGATATCTTACTGCTCTTGATGCAGAAGTAACAAGGTATTTAGCTTATACTAAAACTACAGCTTATGCCCATTATTATTATTCATCAAATATTGGACTTATTCGTAGGCAGGACTATTTTTCATTTACGGGAAAAAGGACAGAGTATAGTTTAATAAGATATATGATTAATAATCCTTAAAAATCCATGTATTATTATAGTTTGAGTCAAGAAAATGCTTAATTTTGACACTTAAATATTCAATATGGATAAAAAGGAAATAAAGCTTGAGTATAAATATTATCAGAATGATTCAGAAATGAAGACTGCTGATTCTGATTTATTAAAGGAAGCTAAAGAAGCACTAAAATCTAGCTATTCACCATACTCTCATTTTCCAGTAGGAGCTGCGGTTAGATTGGTAAATGGTGAAATTATAAGAGGAAGTAATCAAGAGAATTCAGCCTATCCGTCTGGTATGTGTGCCGAACGAGTAGCATTATTTGCGGCGGGCTCGCTTTATCCCGGTGTTGCGATAGACTCCATCGCTATTGCAGCTTCTTCGCCTAATATTGAAGCCCCAATTTCACCATGTGGAGCATGCCGTCAGGCTATGCTTGAATATGAAGATTTGTATAATCAGAATATGAGAATTATTATGCATGGAGAAAATAAAGGAATTATGGAGCTTTCTAGAGTTGCTGACTTATTGCCTTTTGGATTTACTAATCACAGATTAAAAAAATAAATATGAAACACTCATGATTAAAATAATTATTAAACACAGAAGGGGATGATTATTTTTATTATAAGGTGTTCCATATCACCAAATTAACAAAATTAAACATATGAAACGAACATGACGAATTGATTTGTAGAAACAATTTAAAGTATTGTCTTGAGAGTTTTATTTAATAATAATGTAAAATTTTATTTATATGAGAAAACAATTATTTTATGTAGTGTTTGCTGTACTTTTGATGTCTATGACATCAGATAAAAAAGCTTATCAATTCTTTAATAAAGATGCAATTGCTGTAAACTATGAGGAAGTACTGAAATCAGTGCAAGACGCTGATATTATTATGTTTGGAGAACTTCATAATAATGCAATAGCACATTGGATGGAATTCCAACTTGCTAAAGATTTGGTAGAAGAGAAAGGCGATAAATTAGTTCTTGGGGCAGAAATGTACGAGTCTGATGGTCAGTTATTAGTTGATGAATATTTGTCAGGATTGGTTAAGTATAAGTATTTTAAAAACCAAGCTCGACTTTGGCCTAATGATCCAACAGATTATAGACCCCTTTTAAAACTAGCAAAAAAGAATAATATTCCATTTATTGCTACAAATGTTCCCCGTAGATATGCTGCTGCTGTTAATGGAGGTGGATTCGAAATATTAGATAAATTTACTGATGAAGCTAAAATGTATATGGCGCCATTACCTATTAATTATGATGATAGTTTGGAGTGCTATAGTAGTATGCAAAAAATGATGGGAGACCATGGAGCAAACATCGCAAAAGCACAGGGCTTAAAGGATGCTACAATGGCTTATTTTATTTTAAAAAATTGGAAAAAAGGTAAAACTTTTTTACATTTTAATGGCTCTTATCATTCTGATAATTACCAAGGAATTGTTTGGCATCTTTTGCAAACAAATCCTAAACTTAAAATAGTAACAATTACAAGTTTAGAACAGTCTAAGCTTGATAGTATTAATGAAGAAAGTGCTAAAACCGCTGACTTTATGTTAGTAATTGATGAAAATGTCACAAAAACTTATTAAACAATAAATTATGATAAACAGGAAATTATTATTGTCAGTAGTATTAATCTTTGGAATGAGTAGTTTATTTGCTCAGAAAGATGAGGCTCAGAAAGAAGATAAAGGATATAAATTTACAGATGTAAAGACAATACCTGTAACAAGTGTGAAGAATCAATATCGCAGTGGAACTTGCTGGAGCTTTAGTGGATTGGCTTTTATGGAGGCTGAAATGTTGAGAAAAGGAAAAGATGATGTTGATTTGTCAGAAATGTTCGTAGTACATCATTCTTATTATGATAAATCGCTAAAGTATGTGCGTATGCATGGAACTATCAACTATGGTGGTGGTGGTGCTTTTAATGATGTAACAGATGTTATGCGTAAGTATGGAATGATGCCCGAAGAAGTTTATACAGGTTTGCAATACGATGAGCCTAAGCATGTTCATGGTGAAATGGATGCCCTTTTAGATGCAATGGTAAATTCTATTATTATGAATAAGAATAAAAAACTTACTAAAGTTTGGCCAAAAGCTATTGATGGTGTTTTGAATGCTTATTTGGGCCCTATTCCTGAGAATTTTGATTATAAGGGCAAAAATTATACATCTAAGACTTTCATGACTGATTATATGGATATTAACCCTGATAATTATGTTATGATTACATCATATACTCATCATCCTTTTTATGAACCATTTGCTTTGGAAGTACAAGATAATTGGGCTTATGGTCAAGTTTATAATCTTCCATTAGATGAATTTATGCAAGTGATAGATGCTAATATTGAGGCTGGATACACTATTGCTTGGGCTGCAGATGTTAGTGAAAAAGGTTTTTCTTGGAAAAATGGAGTTGCTGTTGTTCCTGAAGAAGAAATTAAAAGCATGAATGACCTAGAGCAATCAAAATGGGAAAAATTGAGTAAGAAAGAGTTGAAAAAGCAGCTTTATTCTTTTGATGAGCCTCATACTGAGAAAAAAATAACCCAAGAAGTTCGTCAAGCAGCATTTGATAATTACGAAACAACTGATGACCATGGAATGTTAATTATGGGAACTGCAAAAGACCAAAATGGTACTTTATATTATAAAATTAAGAACTCATGGAGTACAGACCAAAAATATGATGGATATTTTTATGCTTCAAAGGCTTTTGTTGAATACAAAACAATGAGTATTCTTGTAAATAAGGAGGCTATTCCAAAAGCAATGAGAAAAAAATTGGGTTTGTAGATTATGATTATTAATTTTTCAAATTATTTATTATGAAAAATAGTATTCCATTAATTCTTGAGATTCCAAAAGATGAAGAAAAGGAGTTTGAAAAATTAATAAAACAATATAGAAAACAATATATAAGGAATTCTAAAGATATTGTAAAACAAGTTTTGGATGAGCATAAATATTTTATCGAAGAAATTGAGAATAAAAGTATTAGTAAAATAATATTAGGCATAAGAGAATTAGCTTGGAATGAATATTTAAAAGATGAGGTAGAATTCAATGTTGTTTTGATGAAAAATCTACATCTAGTTCTAGAAACTCCCAAAAGAATAATTGAAGCAATAGTTGATAATAAAGTAATTAATTATAGTGGAGAAGAATTAATTAGAGAGGTACGTGATATATGTGGAGAATATGCAGGTAGGGTGTATCCTTATATTTATAAAATATCATTAAGTAATACAAATTCGAGAAGATCTCGTTCTGGTTCAACTTTTGAAGCAATAATATATACAGTATATGAGGCATTAGGCTACCCTTATGATTCTCAAAGTAAGGTTGGTAGGAAGATTTTTACAGAATTGGGATTAGGAAAAAAGGTAGATTCTATTTTACCAAATGTTGGTTGTTTTGAAAAGAGGAGAAATAAGACAATAATTGGAACTATGAAGACTTCTTTGCGTGAGAGATGGCAAGAAGTAGCAGAGGAAATTGAAAGGACAAAAATCCCAGAGATTCATTTGTTAACCGTGGATGAGAATATTTCTTATAATAAAGCTTCAGAAATGTCAAAGCATAATATTATTGTTGTTGCTTTTGACTGGGTTGCTAACTCTAAACCGCTTAAAGAAATGAGGAATATAATAAGTTTTGAAGAGTATTTCTTTGAGGAAATACCTTTAATTTTAAAGTTTTGGGATGAATAGGAAGATTAAAATAATTGATTTATTTGCTGGTATTGGTGGTATAAGACTTGGTTTTGAGAGAGCCTCCAATAGCAATGTGGAGTGTGTCTTTACAAGTGAGTGGAATAAATACTCTGTAGAAACTTATAAGGCTAATTTTGGAGATGAAGATGTATATGGTGATATTACTCAGATTCCTGTAGAGATTATTCCAAATCATGATATTTTATTAGCTGGCTTTCCTTGTCAACCATTCTCTCAAGCAGGTCTTAAGAAAGGTTTTGCAGATACTAGAGGAACTTTATTCTTTGATATTGAAAGAATATTAGTAGAAAAAAAACCTCAAGCTTTTCTATTAGAAAATGTTAAGCAATTACGCGGTCATGACAAAGGAAGAACATTGGAAACCATTCTTAATAATTTGAAAGAAATAGGATATACAAATGTACAGACAAAGGTATTAAGAGCTAGAGATTTTGGCTTGCCACAAAATAGAGAAAGAATATATATTGTTGGTTTTTTAGATGATAGTATTTGTTTTGAATATCCAGAGCCAACATTTGAAAAAGTTAAAGTTAAAGATATTCTTGAATTAAAAGTTGATTCAAAATATACTATCTCTGATAAGTTATGGGCTGGACATCAAAGGAGGAAGAGAGAGAATAAACTTAAGGGAAAAGGTTTTGGATATGGAATTGTCAATGAAGATTCAGATTATACAAATACTATGTCAGCAAGGTATTATAAAGATGGGAGTGAGATTCTTATAGAGCAAAAAGGAAAAAATCCAAGGAAAATAACACCTAGAGAAGCAGCTAGATTGCAAGGCTTTTCTGATGATTTTGTTATTCCAGTTTCTGATACACAGGCATATATGCAATTTGGCAATAGTGTTCCAGTAAAGGTTGTAGAGAAAGTAGCTGAAAAAATGTTAGAACATATTAAAATTAAAAATGAGATTGATTCAATACAAGAAGGAATGAGCAAGGAACGGATTAAACACTTAGTTAGTGCAGAATATCCAAAGTTAAAGCAGGCCTCATTTAATTTTTAATAGTATGTTATAATAAATATTGGAGTTCATAAAGACTCCATTATTTATTTCAATAAGGTAGAATATATTTACAAATTAGTATAAATAATGTTTGAAGATAGAACAACCAAAGAAGTAAGAACAGAGATTTCAGAATTAGGAGAATTTGGCTTGATAGATCATCTAACAAGTACTTTAGAAAAACATCAAGAATCGAGTTTGTATGGAGTTGGTGACGATGCGGCAGTAATTGACCCATCAGAAAATAAAGTATTAGTAAGTACCGATCTTTTGATTGAGGGAATACACTTTGACTTAACTTATGTACCATTAAAGCATTTAGGTTATAAGTCTGCCATAGTTAACTTTTCTGATATAGCAGCAATGAATGCCATACCAACTCAAGTGACAGTTAGTTTAGCTTTAAGCAATAGGTTTAGTCTCGAGGCAGTTGAAGAGCTTTATAAAGGAATTAGATTAGCTTGCGACCAATATAAAGTTGATATTGTTGGTGGTGATACTACTTCTTCTAAGTCTGGCTTAATGATTTCTATAACTGTGCTTGGTTTAGCTAAAGAAGAAGATATTGTTTTTCGTAATGGAGCGAAGGAAGGTGATTTATTATGTGTAAGTGGTGATTTGGGTGCGGCTTATGCTGGTTTGCTAATTCTTGAAAGAGAAAAAAGTGAATATGTTGCAAACCCTGATATGCAGCCTCAACTCGAAGGTAATGATTATATGTTGGAACGTCAGCTGAAGCCTGAAGCAAGAGTAGATATGGTTGAGATTTTTGCAAATGCAAAAGTAAAACCTACTTCTATGTTGGATATTAGTGATGGCCTAGCTTCTGAAATTAAACATATTTGTAAGCAGTCAAAAGTTGGGTGTACTATTTATGAAGAAAAAATTCCAATAGACCAGCTAACTTGGGAGTTGGCTAGATCTTTTGAAATGGATCCTACAATGCTAGCTCTTAATGGAGGTGAAGATTATGAACTTCTTTTTACGATTTCTCAAGACGATTACGATAAGATTAAAGATACTAAGGAAATTGAAATTATTGGATATATGACAGATTCTTCTGCTGGTATAAATATGATTACTAAAAATGATGTTTCGGTTCCAATTAAAGCACAAGGTTGGGATGGTTTGTCAAAGAATAATGAGGATAAAAAATAATTACTGTCACTATGTGGAACGAAATTAAGGCACTTTTATATAAAGATATACAAATGGAATTAAGGCAGAAGTATGCCATTAATTCCATAGTGCTTTATGTTTTCTCTACAGTTTTCATTACGTATTTATCTTTTCAAGGAGACATTGATTCACACTCGTGGAATGTAATGTTTTGGATAATTCTGCTTTTTGCTTCTGTAAATGCAGCTTCAAAAAGCTTTGTTCAAGAAAGACCAGCAAGACATTTCTATTACTATTCATTATCTGCTCCTCAGTCGGTTATATTGTCTAAAATAATTTACAATAGCATAATGATGTTTCTTGTAGTGTTGATTACATTTGTTGTATTTCAGTTGTTTTTAGGAAATATGATTGAAGGTAGCTTATTATTCTTTGCAAGTTTAGTATTAGGCTCTTTAGGTTTTGCTTCCACTCTTACTATGGTAGCAGCAATTGCATCTCGATCTGATAATAATTTTGCTCTAATGGCGATATTAAGTTTTCCATTAATGTTGCCATTTCTGTTAGCACTAATGAAACTTTCTGGTATTGCCTTAGAAACATCTGATTTTACGATGGAGGCTTATAAACTCTTAGGAATGGTTTTCGGATTGAACCTAATAGTTATTATGTTATCGTATATACTATTTCCATATCTTTGGAAAGAATAGTTATAAATATAAATAGTTGATAATGAAGAATTACTGGTATAAAATACTCTCAATTGTATTGCTTTTGTATGCAATATTAGCAGGTTTTACCATTCAAATACCAGATACAAATATTGGTGATACATTGCGAAATGTGTTTTTTCATGTGGGAATGTGGTTTGCTATGCTTGCTGTAATGACAGCTTCATTTACTAGCAGTATAAAGTTTCTTTCCTCTGGGAAAATGGAACACGATTTAAAAGCTAATGAAGCCGTTAATGTGGGAGTATATTTTGGTATTCTGGGTATAATAACTGGGATGCTTTGGGCCACTTTTACATGGGGCGAACCATGGGCAAATGATCCTCATCTCAATGGAGCAGCAGTAAGTTTATTAGTTTATTTTGCATATTTGGTGCTTCGTTCTGCTGTGCCTGATGATGAGAAGCGTGCTAGAATTTCAGCTGTGTATAATATATTTGCATTTGTAATTTTGTTGGTGTTTGTGGGTGTTCTCCCTCGTTTGTCTGTTGATACACTTCATCCAGGAAGTGGTGACGGAAATCCTGCTTTTGGAGATATGGATGCCACAATGAGATATGTATTTTACCCTGCTCTTATAGGTTGGATTATGCTAAGCTTATGGGTGCTTAATCTGAAAGTTAGGTATAAGAGAATAGAAAATTTTATTGAAGAAAAAGAATTAGATTAATTATGGAAGATCAATATAAAATATATGTGGTAGTTGCAGTATTGTCTGTAATATTAATAGGTTTAGCAATATATATGTTCTCTTTAGATAGAAAAATTTCTAAAATTGAAAAAAGAATAAAGGATAATTAAAGATGAAGAAAACAAATATATTTTTAATAATTGTTATAGCTGTATTAATGGGTGTGATGGTTGTAAGTTTAAATACCAACAGTGGTTCATATGCCAGCTTTAAAGTAGCAGCCGAAAATCCTAATAAAACATACGATATTGTTGGCAAACTAGATACAACAAAGGTTATTTATTATAATGCATTAGAAAATTCGGATGAGTTTAGCTTTTATATGTTCGATGAGAATAATGAAAATAGAAAAGTAATAGTAAATAAACCAAAGCCCCAAGATTTTGAAAGAAGTACTCAAGTTGTAGTGACAGGTAATATGAAAGATAATGAATTTAGAGCAAAGAATATTCTTTTAAAATGCCCGTCAAAATATGAGGGGAAAGCTTCGGATATTAAGGTTAAAAAACTTAATTAATATTTATTATTTGTCGTAGAATTTATTAATTTCGCGCTATAAATCAATCTATTCAAATTAATGGAAGACCCGGAACCTTTACTTGTCCTTTTAACATTTATACCATCAATCCCTTCAATATTTATTGGATTTACATTTGAATCTATTATTATGTTAGTAGTAATAGCATTGCTATTGTTATTATCAGGTATGATTTCAGGTTCTGAGATAGCATTCTTTTCTATTAATCCTACTTTAAGAGACGAACTGGAAGAAAGTGAGAGCAAATCGTCTATTAGTATACTGAAATTGTTGAATTCTCCTAAAGATTTATTAGCAGGGATTCTAATTAGTAATAATTTTATTAATATTGGTATTGTTCTGCTGTCTGCTTTATTTACTCAAGAGATATTTGATTTCAGTCAAACACCAATATTTGGTTTTGTGATTCAGGTTGTATTGATAACTTCAGTACTATTATTATTTGGTGAAATTATGCCTAAGATTATGGCTAAGCAGAAACCAATGGCTTTCATTGCAATAATGACAAAGCCTTTATTAATTATTCTAAAAGTGTTTCGACCATTAATTTTTGTTTTAAGTAAAACAACAAGTGTTATCGACAAGCATTTAGAAAATAAGAAACCCCAATTGAGTATGGAGGATTTGTCTGATGTGGTTGATCTTGCTGGTGAATTGGATAATATGGAGGTGGAAGAAGAGGATAAAAAAATACTCAAAGGAATAGCTACATTTGGAGATACTGAGGTGAGCGAAATTATGAAAGCTCGAGTAGATGTTAAAGCATTAGATTTTGATGTAAAATTCTCAGAAGTAATTGAGCATATTCAAGAATGGGGTTACTCTCGTATTCCAGTATATCATGAAAGCTTGGACAAGATTAAAGGTGTATTATATGTAAAAGATTTGTTGTCGTATCTCGATGAAGATAATTTATTGTGGAAGTCTAAAATACGACCAGCATTTTTTGTACCTGAGAATAAAAAAATAAATGACTTATTACAAGAGTTTAGAGCAAAGAAAATACACCTTGCAATAGTAGTAGATGAGTATGGAGGAACTTCAGGAATTGTAACTTTGGAAGATGTTTTAGAGGAAATAGTTGGAGAGATTAGCGATGAATATGATGTGGAAAGCGAAGATTTCCAGTTTAAGAAAATTGCTGATAATACATGGGTATTTGAAGCAAAAAGTAGTATAAATGATTTCTGTAAAGCCATAGAAATTGATAATGAAATATTTGATGAGGTTAGGGGAGAGGCAGACTCACTTGCTGGTCTAGTATTAGAATTAAAGGGTGATTTCCCAAAGATTCATGAGAAACTTAAATCGCATGATATTGAATTTGAGGTTTTAGAAATGGATAAAAGAAGAATAAGTAGAGTTAAAGTTAAAAAATTAGTATAAAAGAATATGTCAATTAAAGTTAAGAGTTTATTGCTTGTGATATTTCTTTCTCAATTGTTATTGATAGTATCTTGCATTGATAACCCAATGCCAAAACCAAGGGCATATTTCAGAATTGATATTCCAGAGCATAGTTTTAATACGTTAGACACAAATTACCCATTTTCATTTGATTATGCTGATTATGCCCAAATAACAAATGCAAATAATTCAAAGCATCCAAATTGGATTTTTATAGATTATCCATATTTTAAGGCTAGAATTTATATTACATATAACGATATTCATAATGATGTAAATAGGATGTTAAATGATGCTCACGAGCTAGCATATAAGCATATATCTGTTGCTAATGATATTAAGCAGGATCTTGTTCTTATTCCTGAAAATAAAGTTTATGGATTAATTTATGAAATAAAAGGCGCTAGAGTTGCCAGCCCAATTAATTTCTTTCTGACAGATAGTGTAAAGCACTTTATTAGAGGTTCGTTATACTTCAATATGGAACCACAGAACGATTCTTTAGAGCCTGTAATTAATGCAATTGGAGCAGATATTCAACAGATGATAAAGAGTTTTAAATGGAAAGATAATGTTGAGTAATGAAATTCAAGTAGCTGCAGAAATAATTCGTAATTCTAAATATACCGTTGCTTTTACAGGTGCCGGTATTTCTGTTGAAAGTGGAATTCCTCCTTTTAGAGGAGAGGGAGGACTTTGGAATAAATATGATCCAATAATTCTTGATTTAAACTATTTCTCTCAGAAACCTCAAGAATCATGGCCAGCAATTAAGAATTTATTTTTTGATTTCTTTGGTGAAGCTAAGCCAAATGTAGCGCATATTGGTTTAGCCAAGTTGGAGCAAAAGGGACTATTAAAATCTATTATAACTCAGAATATTGATAACCTGCATCAAGAAGCAGGGAGCAAAACCGTTTACGAGTTTCATGGCAATGCAAGGCAATTTGTATGTATGGACTGTGGTAAAATATATCAGCGAGATAATATAACTCTTGATGAGAAAGCTCCAAGGTGCTTAAAAAATAATTGTAATGGACTATTAAAACCAGATTTTATTTTTTTTGGCGAAGGGATTCCAACAAAAGCTTATCAAGAGTCAATAAATGCAGCAAATACCGCAGAAGTTTTCATTTTAATTGGAACTACAGGTGAGATAATGCCTGCTAGTCAAATACCACATTTGGCAAAACAAAATGGAGCTAAAATTATTGAAATAAACATTGAAGAATCAAGTTTTACACAAAGTATTACTGATGTTTTTATCAGGGCAAAGGCTACTGAGGCGATGTCGGAGTTGTTGGGGTTAATTTAATAAATAGTTAATTATAACATAATTAAAGCTTTGTTTATTTTTGATTATACTCTGTGAATCTTTTGTGTAATAACTTATTAAGTTGTAGTGCAAAGTAACACAATGAAATCACAGAGTAACAAAGTTAATATGAGACACTCACATTAATTAATTTTCTATTTATGAACCTTCTTAATAAACTCCTCAACATCAGGAACACCACCTTGAAAAACAAGATACCCATTATAAGGCTCGCGTTCAGTTATTTCGTCATTAATTGGATCTAGCATCATTTTCTTCACTTCATCATAATCAGAAGTTTGCCCCATTACCCAACTTAGTTTTACCCAAGCAACTTCAGGAAGCATATTTCCCAATGGAATAATGCCTTTTGCCATTAAATCTCTACCAGTATCATAAACAAACATATGAGTATATCCCCAAATAGTTTGAAGAGTCATAAATACAGGAATTCCTTTTTCTTGTGCTCTTTCTATTGCTGGATACAAATCTTTATTTACATGGCCAAGTCCAGTTCCAACTATTATTATTCCTTTATAACCGTTTTCAATCAAGGAATCTAAAACATCAGATTGCATTCCTGGCCAGAAGTATAACATTCCAATTTTTTTCTCAAAGAATGGCATTATTTTTACATTTCTGTCGTTTCTTCGCTTTTTATATGATTTTTTGATTGGAATAATTTCATTTTTAGTAACTCTTGCAATTGGCACATCTCCAATAGTGCGAAATGTTGAACGATAAGAAGAGTGCATTTTTCTTACACGAGTTCCTCTGTGGAGTAACCCATAATCGTCGGAAGTAGGGCCAAACATACAAACCATTACTTCAGCAATATCGCTATGACCAGCAGTACGCATTGCGTGCATTAGGTTAAGTGCTGCATCGGAGCTAGGTCTGTCAGACGAACGTTGAGAACCAACTAAAACAATAGGTATTGGAGAATCTTGTACCATAAAAGTTAATGCAGCGGCAGTATGATGTAAAGTGTCAGTTCCATGACCAATTACAATCCCATCTACTCCTTTTTCTATTTCTCTTCCAATAGCTTTAGCAAGCGACATATATTGCTCAGGACCCATATTCTCACTAAAAACAGCAAATACTTTCTCTGTTTCAAGATTACAGATATCTGCTAGCTCAGGTACAGCACCATAAAGTTCACCAGGTGAAAATGCAGGAATTACAGCTCCTGTTCTATAATCGAGACGTGAAGCAATTGTTCCTCCAGTTCCAAAAAGCTTTACCTCAGGCAAACCTTCTGTGCGTGGAAATTCTTTCTCAGGAATGGCATAATTAGCTTTTTTATAGCCAGTTTCTACCATATTGGTAATAGTATTAGTATCGATTCCAACATTATAGCCAGTAATAATTTTCATTACTATATGCTTGTCGTCATCATTCTCCGAGCGAGGCAAAACAGTACCGACAAATGGACCTCTAGTGGTTTCAATTGTAGCCTGACCCCAAACTCTAACATTATATTTTTTAAGCAATTCTAATGCTTCGCCTTTATATCCTTGAAATAATTCGTCCATTTCTTAATTCTCTTTAATATTTGCACTTAATTTACTTAAGTCGATATTTCCTTTTGCCAAATAATGCAATTGACCCATTATCCACTTATGCTCATATTCTTTGCCTTGCTTTCTTGCTACTGCTTTAAATTTTTCTCTCAAGAATGAAATTTGAGCAATTATTTCATCTTCACTAATTTTCTTAAATTTTATTGTCTGTAGAATTGAATCAAAATCCATCTTTGGATGTTGATATAACTCTAGAATCATAGGTTCAGCAATTTGTAATCTAAGTCCATTATCGCTGATGTATTTGAATAAATCAAAGATTAAATTATAATTGAATTTATCCATTGATTTATAATGTCCTTCGATATATTTTAGATTATGTCCTAAGAATGTTCCAATGTATTTTGCAGGAATATTAAGCTCTTTTATTATTTTTTCAAGCAAAGGATAAAGATTTTTTGAAAAAATATAAGTGTAAGTGTCTTTTGCTATATCCCATTTTTTTAGTTGGTGATATCTATCTATTATGTCAGAAGGAATTCTTTTTCTAATGGTTTCGATATATTCTTCGCTCAGTGGAATAGGAGCAGAATCGGTATCAGGATACATTCTGTCTGCACCAGGTAGAACTCTTTCAAAAATTGTAGTACCGTTGCCAAAAGATTTTCTAGTTTCCTCGGGGACACCCACTAAAGCCATTTGGCATCTTTCTTCAATGGTTTCTATGGCAGTTTTTATGTCTTCTTCGGGTGCAAAAAACAATACAAAAGCGTCGTCCTTATTAGCATTAAGCTTTTTGAAAATATTTATTACCTCATTTTCTTTAAGAATAGGATTCAGGTCTTCGCTATGAGTCATATTTGGTTGGTTAAGACAAGCAATAACCTTAAGCCTTTCACTTATTTCATTGGCAAAAACCTTTCCTGGTTGTACAAAATGAGATAGAATTTTATAAAAATGAGGTAGTTTTACTGCAACAATTTTACGATTGTTATTGAAATGGGATTCAACAATATTATTGCCTTTAAAATGATTTTCATCAAGTAAAATATGCTCAGTTTTCCAATTCGCAGTATCAGTAATGTTTTTATTTAATAGATCTTTAATATTCAATAATGCCCACTGACGGTAAGCTTCATTATGAGATAGCTCAGGTATCCATTTAGTGTGAGCCACTCCTTTTATTTCAACTCTGCTTCCACCTCTGCAACTTACATTTACATCTTGTCTTCCTGCACCAATTCCTGTTCTTACTTTGCCAGTACTTCTGTTCAAAAAACGAATATAATCGCAACCTTCTTTTACTTCGTCAGGATTTACAAAATCGGGATAAGTAACTGTCTCGATTAATGGCATTCCAAGTCTATCAGTTTTATATGTTCTTATATGTCCAATGTCAGAAATCTCTCGGCAGCTATCTTCTTCAATACTTAACTGAATAAGACGAACTTTTTTATTCTTTAATTCAATCTCTCCTTCTACACCAATAATAGCAGTACGCTGAAAACCTGCAGGAATACTACCATCTAGATATTGTTTTCGAGTAATGTGAACTTCACCTACAATATTTAGTTTTGACAATAATGAGATTTCCAAAGAATTCTCTAAAGCTTCTCTATTCATTGGAAAAGGAGGAGTGTCATCGACTTCGTAAGTACAGGTAGTCTCATGTTTAATTCTGTAAACAATCTCTTTCTTAGTCCTAAATTCCATTAAAGCAGTTCCGTCATATTCACCTAATTCACTGAGTGTTGGACGCATGTGTCTGACCAGCTCAGCATCAAAATCGTCATGTTTATGAAATTGTCCAGCAGGGCATTGGCAAAAAAGTTTTTTTTCTGTAAAAATTTGTTGATGAACTTCAAGTCCAGACATAAAACCGATGCGGTCGTAATCACCTTGTTTGGCATCTTTTCTTTTTACATAGCCAATACTATCTGAGGAGTCTTGATAATTTTGTTTTGGGTCTAAATTTAGCTTCATATATTTAAAATTTTTTAGCGGTAATATGGAACGCCCTTTTAATAATTTGCTTCTGCATTAAAAAAATTCATCAAGTGCGTTTCATAAGATGAGTTTTCCAGTTGAAAAATAGAAAGAACCAAAAGTATGGAAATATGCTTCTCGACATGAGTTTGAACGGGTGCAACTTATTAACAAATAGTAGAGACTAACTTAAGGTATTTTGTATTTTTTTAAAATTATGAAACCATATAGGATTATTATTGTCTAATTAGTATGAAAATTTGATTTTTTGTATTATCTTTACACAGTAAATGTATAATAGTTAATTAAATGTATAATAGTTAATAAAGAATAAGTGATTATTTGGTGTCATATAACCCTATAAATTATAATGATATGAAAAAAATATTAATAGTTGCGATGGATTTCTCAGAGGGTGCAATGAATGCATTCAATTTTGCAATAAGAGTAGCAAATGCTATAAATGCAAATATTATGATGGTTTGGGTTGATAAAAAGAAGATAGGAAGTTCTGTATATTCTAATGCATTTGATCCTCGTTTAGAAGTTAAAAAGAGATTTGAAGAATTAATAAAAAAGTATTCTGATAGATTAAAATCAGGAAAATTTTTATATAAGATGCGAAATGGAAAAGTGCACATTGAAATTACTAATCAAGCAAAGTACCATGATGCAACATTAATTTTAGCAGGTACACATGGTACTTCTGGTCTAGATGAATTTTGGATGGGAAGCAATGCACAGAGAATTGTGGCTAATGCTGAGTGTCCTGTAATTACTATGCGCCATGATGAAGACTATAATAAGTCAATAAATAAGATTCTACTTCCAATTGATAGTACAAGAGAAACTAGGCAAAAATTACCTTTTACGACATCTTTGGCTAAGTGTTTAGGCGCAGAAATAACTATTCTATCGTTATATACTTCACAGGTTCAATCTATAAGGGACTTTGTAAATGAGTATTCTAATCAAGCAAAAGATTATATTATAGAAAGAGATGTTGAATGTACATTAGAAGTAATAGAAGCTAAGAATATTACTGATTCTACTCTTGAGTATGCAAAGGAAAATGACATTGATCTAATTACAATAATGACAGAGCAAGAGTCTTCTCCGATGAACTTATTACTAGGTCCTTACGCTCAACAGATGGTCAATCATAGCCCAATACCAGTGTTAAGTATTCGACGCAAATCTATTTATGATCATCAAACTAAGTAAGCTTTGATTTTTTATAATAAATTTTAAACTATTAATTATTGTGTTATTATGACATGAGGATTAATTATTGTGGTTTATTTAAAAGGTTTTTATAGTTTTGCATTGTTCAAGACTATTTTTGTCATGTGGAAAAGTACCACAAAATTAATACGAATTAAATGAGATTTTTGTTTTTTATTATAATTGTCTGCTTGTCGTTTAATGCTAATGCACAAGAAATTGACTCTGCTTATATATATATGCCTGCAGAAAAAGCTGCTGATACTATTGGTCATGTTAGTTATCACCAAAGTAATGCAATTAGTTCAATAATGAAAAAGAAGATAAAAGTAAATGAAGCTAATCCTAAAATTAGTGGTTATAGAGTTCAAGTGTTTTCTGTTTCAGGAGTTAATTCAAAGGATAAAGTTAATAAGGAAAAGGCTGAATATCTCCTTAAGAATAAAGATGTAGATATATATATCGTGTATCAATCTCCTTATTTTAAATTAAGAATAGGAGACTATAGAGATAAACTTGAGGCGAACTATTATTTACAAAAGATAATTAAAGATTATCCTTTTGCATTTATAGTAAACGATGAGATTAATACTATAAACACTCATGATTAAAATAATTATTAAACATCCAAGGGGTTGATTAATATTACACATTAGCAGCTCCGCATGGATAAATCGGCAGATAGGCGAGAGAAAAAAAGTTTAACGAAGTATTGAAATAGAAAAGTATAATTATTTTACTTTATTCCAAACTTTGATATTATCACTCAACTTTACACCAGAAAGTACTTGAATATTAATTCCATCAGAAAGCCCTATTTCAATATTTCTTCTCTCGTATTTCATTGAATCAATTTTTACCTCCACATATGGTTTTCCCTTTTCAAATTGAATTAGACTTTCATTTATCGTAAGCACACTATCTGCTCTTTTTAACACAATATCAGCATTAGCACTATACCCTGCTCTTAAAAAAGTAGTATCATTAAGCACAACATCGGCTTTTATTTCAAATTGAATTGCGCCATTCTCTTTTACACCTTTAGGACTTATATATTGTAGTTTAGCATCGAAAAACAAATCTTCTATAGCTCCAATACTTAATATTAAAGGCATTCCTGTTTTTATTTTACCAACTTCAGACTCGTCAATTTTTCCTTTAAAAATCATATCATGCATGTCGGCCACCGTTGCTATTGTAGTTCCTGCATTAAAATTATTAGCTTCAATCACTGAATATCCTTCCTCAATTGGAACATCAAGGACTGTTCCTTCAATAGTTGATTCAACAATGGTATTACTATTTCCGCCATCTTTTATTGCTCCTTCACGAATTAACAAAAGATTATTCTGAGCAGCTTTAACTTCTTCTTTAGCGGTTTCTATAGAAAACTTTATTTGTTGAAACTCTTTGTCCGATATTACTTCTTTTTCATAAAGTAAATTTTGCCTATCGTAACGTAATTGAGCATCATTAAGATTAATCTTTGCTTTTGAAAGTCTTGTTTCAGCACTATTTAAAGAAACCATATTAGGAATAATTTTAATTTTTGCAATTTTATCTCCTTTCTTCACATAGTCCCCTGCTTCAACATAAAGCTTAGAAATAATGCCACTAACTTTAGGTTTTATTTCAATCTCTTTGCGAGGAACAACAGAACCTGTAGCCACAGTTTTATTAATGATATTAGCTTTATAAGGCTGCATAGTTTTATAAATAATAGGGTCTTTTTGGGATTTAGAGTAAAGGTAATAAAGAGTTCCTACAAATGCTCCTAAAAAGATTAGGACAATTAAAATTCTAAATATTTTCTTAATCATATCGTAATAATTTATTGTGTTATTATTCGTTTCTTAATGCTTCAATTGGCCTTATTTTAACAGCTCTAAAAGCTGGTAAAAGTCCAGCAAATGCTCCTGATATTATCAATATAATTATTGATATAAAAGCAATCTGTATATTTACTTCAGGATTAGCAAACATTCCTCCTTCACCACCTTCCATCAATTTGTTAATACCTTCTACGGTAAAAACTCCAGCTATTAATCCAGCAATTCCTGCAACCGATGTTATGAGAATGGATTCTAAAACAATCTGTATAATAATAGAGATTGGAGTAGCACCCAAAGCTCTTTTAATACCAAATTCTTTTGTTCGTTCTTTTACAATTACCAACATAATATTGCTTACTCCAATTACTCCAGCTATTAAAGTTCCTAAACCTACAAACCAAATTAGAGCTTTTATTCCAGTAAATAATCCCATTATTTTGGTGAATTCTCGTTCTGTATTCCAATGACCAAAGGCATGCTTATCATCAGGTGAAATACTATGATTTTGAGCTAAAAGCTGAAAAATCTTATCTTCAACTACTGTTGCTGGTATATCATCCTGAATAGTAATAGAATACCAACCAACAATATTTCCCCAATTAAAAGTCTTTTGAAATGTAGTAAACGGAATAAATATTGCTTGAGCATCGTTATTGTCACCACCATTATTACGCTTTGGTTCAAATAATCCCACTATAGTAAAATAAACTCCGTTTATCTGAATATTTTCACCAATTGGTTCTTCTCCTATCTCAAACAACGACTCATAAACTCTTTTGCCAATGGCTGCAACTTTCCTATTATTCTCAATATCAATATCATTAATTAATCGCCCTTTAATAATGTTATATGATTTAATCTTGAAATAATCTGGCACATCACCATTAATACTATAAGCACCTGTTTTGAGCCCACGTACAACATTGGAAGCCCCACGATGTCCTCCAGATTGTGCTCTTGGAGCTAGATACTTTATCTCAGAAATTTGATTAGCCAAAGCTTTAGTATCATCATTAGTAAAATTAAATCGTCTTCCCTGGGGAAATCCTTTATATGGAATTGTAGTGCGTTGTGTCCAAATAAACATACTATTTGAAGCCATATCTCCAAAATTCTGCAAAACTCCATTTTGCAATCCAGAACCTGCTCCCATCATAACTAATAACATAAATATACCCCAAAAAACACCAAAGGCTGTCAATGTTGTTCTAAGCTTATTCTTGCTTAAAACGCTATATATTTCTTGCCATTTGTCGATGTCTATTATAGTCATTTATTGTTGAGTTGTATATTTGCGTATTCCCGATTTTTGAGTATATATTGGTTATCTGTTTATTTGGTTATCTGAATTGCGAATTCAAAAATTGTTTTAACATCTTAATTCATAATTTAACACTTATTCTTACTCGTCTCGTAAAGCTTCAATAGGTCTAATACGAGCAGCTCTTAATGCAGGCCAAAAACCTGCTAATGCTCCAGAAATAATCAAAACTACTGTTGCTTGAATAGCCACTCCTAAGCTTACTTCTGGATTTGCAAAGTAATCTGATGCTGGCATATATTTACTAATCAACTCCAGTAAGAAAGTACCTACAACTAGTCCTAGATATCCTGCTACAGAGGTGATTACTATGCTCTCCATTAATATTAAACTTATTATTGATGATGGTCTAGCACCAATAGCTTTCCTTATTCCAATCTCTTTAGTTCTTTCTTTTACTACTATTATCATAATATTACTAACGCCAACAATACCAGCTACAATTGTCATTATTCCAATAAACCAAACAAAGAGTCTTATCATTTTAAAAAGTGAAGTAAACTGAGCAAAATTCTCAAGATTATTCCAGATTCTTAATGCGCGAGGATCCTTAGCATCAAAATGATTGAGAGCAGCAAGTCTGTTTTTAATTCTTTTCTCCATTTCTTTGCTTTCCTTTACATTTGCAGTAGTAAGAATTGGAACACTGCCTACTTGGTCTCCAAAACCATATATTTTTGTTGCAGTAGAATGTGGAATATATACTCTTCTAACGTCTCTATCGCCTCCTGAATCAGTAAATATACCAACGACTTTAAAAGGAATAGAATTTATTTGAACCATTTTACCTATAACATCTGTTTCTTTACCAAAAAGATTATCTCTAACTAAATATCCAATACAAATAACCTTTCTATTATTCTGTAAATCTAAATCGTTGATATATCGACCTTCAATTATTTCAATATTCTCAACTTTTCCATAAGTTGGATTTACA
This sequence comes from Bacteroidota bacterium, assembly GCA_003648395.1. The sequence continues at coordinate 2,728 of QMPB01000003.1, read as the reverse complement.
CATTTTACATCATAGCTAACGTATTTATTTTTGTAGGAGATAACATTATTCTGCCAAATATCTTTTCTCATTCCTACTTCATCACCATCTAGAATTTCTTTCTGTATGGCATCAAAATCTTTTTTGCGAAGAGTAATTCTTCTTCCTGGTAGCATACCTTTATATGGTAAAGTCGTGGTTCCTCCATTTATCCATAAAGTGTTGGTGGCATCATTGGCAAATTCTTGCTGTATTCCATTTTCCAAGCCTTTGCCCGAACCAAGAAGAATTATTAGCATAAAAATTCCCCAAAACACACTGAAAGATGTTAAGAAAGTGCGAAGTTTATTCTGCTTCACTGTGTTCCATATTTCTAACCATTTGTCGCCGTCAAACATTTTATAGATTATTAATAATCAAACCATCTTTCAGTCTAATAATTCTATTAGTCATTTTTGCAATATCATTCTCATGAGTAACAATTACCAATGTAATACCTTCTTTATTAATATCTTTTAGAATGTCCATAACTTCGTAAGAAGTTTTTGTGTCTAATGCTCCTGTTGGTTCATCTGCAAAAATTATTTTAGGCTTAGAAATAATGGAGCGAGCAATTGCAATTCTTTGTTTTTGACCTCCCGACATCTCAGAAGGTAGATGATGAGCCCATTCTTTAAGCCCTACCTTTTCAAGATATTCCATTGCCATTATATTTCGTTTTTTACGACTTACTTTTTGATAATAAAGAGGTAAGGCGACATTTTCCATTGCGTTTTTATAATTTATCAGATTGAATGACTGAAAAACAAAACCAAGATAATTATTACGAAACCAAGCAGCTTTTCTTTCAGTCATATTGTTTACTGGAATACCATTTAATAGGTAAGAACCTTTGTCGTAAGCATCGAGAATGCCGAGAATATTAAGCAGAGTAGATTTTCCACTACCTGACGAACCCATTATAGAAACCATTTCTCCTTTATGAATATGAGCACTTATTCCCTTTAATACGTGCAAAGAATTAGCTCCAGTAGTATAAGATTTGTGAATATTGTCAAGTTTTATCATTCAGTATTTTAAGGTATTAAGGGTTTTGTGTGTACGTAAATAATTGTGATATAATTTGTTGCAAAATAAAACATATATAGTTTACATAAATATAATATATGTTAAAAAAACATTGAGATTAAGACGGCTAATAAATCAAATAGTTACAATAAGCTTGAATTTCAAAACGCCCCTCGCTTTTCTTTAGCTTCGCTTAGGGTGTTCTTTGTAAATCAGTGAGTCTGCCACGGTCGTTCCTACTATTACTGAGGTTTTGTTGGAGATGGACATGTTTGTTTATTTTTTTGGATTCCTTTTAGGTTAGTACTGCGTACTGGGTTTTACCTCCTGCCTGTGGCACTCGTCCACCCAGCACTTCGTACTGGGTTTTACCTCCTGCCTGTGGCACTCGTCCACCCAGCACTTCGTACTGGGTTATTCACCTTTGACTGCTTTGCAGTCGGTACTGCTCTTGCGGGGATAGTAGAAGTACGGAGTACTTCAAGTACAATAGCCCCGAATGCAATTCGGGGTCTATTGTGCGTTTTTGTTTTTTGAAACCACGGAGTGGTTTAAGGTTGTTGTCATAATTTATTTTAATATGATTTTGCACATTCAATCAAGTATTATATAGTTTTAATTAACTTTTTATTAACAGAACACAACCTTTTACTATCTTTGTATGTCATATATATTACAAAATCTTAATAATTGATATTAAAATGATAAAAGCTTTCCTTAAATATTTTATGTTTATAAGTTTGGCCATTATAATTATGAGTACATCTTGTGAAAAGCCAACACCAGAACCTGAAATAAAACCTCCAACTCCATATACCATAAAAGTACCAAATGGTTTTCCAACAAATTTTGTAATTCCTTCAGACAATCCAATGACTGTTGAAGGTATTAATCTTGGTCGGCATTTATATTATGATGCAAGATTATCGGGTAAAGCAGATGAAGGTAAACCACAGACTTGCGCTACTTGTCATTTGCAGCAATTTGCTTTTGAAAATGGTATAGGAAAAGGTATTGGAACAGAGCCTGGCGCAGAAACGCATCATGTAATGCTTCCTCACATTAATTTATTATGGAATCCTGGAACCTTTGGTTGGAATGGAGGTACTCCCTCAATAGAAGCAGATGTTCTTGGTACAATTCTTAGCCCTGATGAATTTGCGTCTACCTTTGAGAAAGTAGAAACTGCTATAAGAAATATTGACATCTACCCTCCAATGTTTAAGGCTGCTTTTGGTACAGAAGAAGTAACAGTAGATAGAATATCAAAAGCCATAGCACAATTTGTAAGAACGGAAATTTCTTCTGATAGTAAATTTGATAAAAAGCTGAGAGGAGAAGTTAATTTCACTCCTTCTGAGAATAGAGGTTTGGTATTATTTACCACAGAAGAGGGTGCTGATTGCTTTCACTGTCATGGCGCACCTGGAAATCCACTAATGACTACACATTTATTTTATAATAATGCAAAGGACTCTATATTTGATACTGCAAATGACAGATATTCAATAACTGGAGCTACAAGAGATATTGGTGCATATAAAGCAACAACATTGCGTAATATTGAACTCACAGGTCCATATATGCATGATGGAAGATATCAGACTCTTGACGAGGTGATTGATTTCTATAGCACTGGTTTAGTTTATTCTGTTTATGCACACCCTTTAATGCATAAACT
>QMPB01000002.1 GCA_003648395.1 Bacteroidota bacterium | reverse complement strand
CGAATAATTATATGATTTTATGAGATATTTAAAGAAATATTGAAGATTTTATTGTGATTATTGGCGCGTTTTGAAGTTTATAGAGTGACAAATGGCGCGTTTTGGAGGAATTGATGAGAAGATATAAATAGTATTGGTTTAAAAACTTCAACAAAGGTAGGTATAGGCAAATCAAACTTGATTAATAATGTAAAAGTATATTTCTAAAAATCAACTTTTAAACGCAGATTAATTTGGCGCGAGGTAAGATAATTAGGTATTGAATAATAATTCCCATTAACATCACTAATCCACATATATGATAAAGTATTATTTATCTCCAATAGATTAAACACTTCAATACTTAACCAAGCCGATTTCAGATTTCGTAAAGGATTTTTAGCCTTTAGAACCGTCTCATGCCCTATTAGCTGCCACGAAAACCCAATATCGACTCTACGATATGCAGGCATTCGCCTTGTTTGTTGATATCGTTTATGTGTTGGTGGTCCATAGGGCAAACCAGTAGCATAAACTAAATTAAGATGAACTTTAAACTTTTCGTAACCAGGAATATAATCTTGAAAGAACAGATTAAATACAAATCTCTGATCAGTCGGACGTGGAATAAAACCGGGTTCCACTTTGACACTATCTGCTGGTACATTATCAACAGTAATTCCCGAACTTATCTTTTCTCCAGCAGCATTATAATATTCATAGTAGTAGTCGTCCTTAATATCTTCTTGAGTTTGCATAAACGAAACTCCTACCCAACTATCGGCATGCTCTACAATTTCGCCATGAAGCTTAAAATCTACTCCTGCAGCATAACCAATAGCATTATTCTCAGCAAAGTAACGTAATCTAACATCTTCCATTTCATACGGAATAAGATCCCACATATATTTTGCATATGCTTCGGCAGTAAGTTTAAAAGGACGATTCCATGCTTGAAAAACATAATCTGTCCCCATTACAAAATGAGCAGACTTCTGAGCCTTTATATTATGGTTTATATCACCATTATGATAACGCATCTCACGATAAAATGGAGGTTGTGAATATAAACCTGTAGCAATTCTATAAGAAATATCCTTATTTTTTGCAGGCTTAATTAATAGAGAAATTCTTGGACTAAAAAGCAATTCATTACTAAAATCCCAATAATTTAATCTCGCACCAGCATTAAGTTTATAAATACTAGTTGAACCATTTTTCTGAAAGACCCAATCATTCATCAAATAAGTAGAGAATCTATTTGTATTTAAATTTTGCTTCCCTTTAATTACTTCTGTGAGATGTATTTCGTTGCTAGGAGAATAATTAGGGTTTGCATTTCCAATATTATCATCAGGATGTGGCAAACTAAAGCCAGCTGAATCAATCATCTTCCATTCTGATAGACGATCATTCAAAATATCTCTACGCAAATTAAAACCCCACTGCAAACTACCTTTACTACCACGATGCTGAATGCTAGCAACCCATGTATTTAGTTCATTGCGGGCATGATTAAGATAAGTTCCAACACCCTTATTAAAAGCAACATCACCAAAATCATCCTTCCCCAGGTCATTCTGTAACACATCTAACCAATACTGCCCTTGTATATCGTAGGTTTCACTTTCTATGGATCGATAAACCGAACCCGTAAAATCTAAGTTTGTTTCATTATTATGATACTTTAAATTTAAAGCACCCATATAATTAACAAAGCGATCCACTTCCTTGCCATCAAAGTATACAGTAAATCTAAGAGCTTCCATTATGGTGCCAAAATTAGTCTCACGAGTTTGAGGTATAATTTCATAATTATTCACTGCATAATTACCTAAAAAACTCAATTCCCAATCATCTGTAATATCATAAGCAACAAAGAGCTGTATATCAGTAAAGCTCGGATGGTAATCACCCTTCGTATCCAATGCACTTAGTATATATTGATTAGTTTTATATCTTATACCAGTTAAATATCGAAGTCTATTTTTAGCAGCAGAGCCTTCTAAATGCACACTTCCCCCTAGTAAACTAGCAGATGCTGACCCTCCAAACTTAGTTGGTCGTTTATAGGTTACATCCATTACCGAAGACATTTTATCACCATAATAAGAAGAAAAACCTCCAGCAGAAAACTCAATATTATCAACTAAGTCAGCGTTTGCAAAATTCATTCCCTCTTGCTGCCCTGATTTCACCAACATAGGTCGCTGAATCTCAATTCCATTTACATAAACAAGGTTTTCATCAAAATTACCTCCACGAACTGAGTACTGTGAACTCATCTCATTATTAGAATAAACACCGGGGATTTGCTTAACAAAAGCGCTAATTACATCACCACTTGGAGAAGGGATTGCCTCAATTTCTTTAGGATCAATATGAGTTACTCCAGTATATTCATGTCGTTTGGCTGTAATATTTACCGTATCAAATTGAATTAATTCATCTAATATAATATTTAACTGAATAGACTCTCCTACTTTAAGGTTTAATGTTTTATACTTTGACTTATGTGTTACATGCGAAAACTGCACTATAATTTCACTATTTGCAGGAATATTTAATTTGTAATTTCCTTTTCTATCAGTAGTAGTACCTCCTGCAATTCCTTTAAGAGCTATATTTACTGCTGGATCAAAAACTTTTCCATTTTCATCAAATACGTTGCCATAAATCTCAGCTTTTTGTCCCAAAACTGAAATACTTATAAAAAGTACAAATATGATTATGATACTACGCATTTAATTAATAAATATATTCTAATTTTTACAATAATTTCAATTCCTATTTTAGCAAACTATTTTCTTGGAAAAGATCCTCCTGATTTAATATCAAACAAGATTTCTTCTTTTTTTCCATTATTATATCTTTGTTTGAGCACAAGATCACCTTTCTTATCCCAATACGACCAAACACCATCTTTAAGAACACCATTATACTCACCTTCAGCTTTCTTATTACCTCTAATATAATACTCTACCCACTTACCACTAGGCTTTCCATCTTCAAAACCTTGTTTTTTATACAATCTACCTCTATTGTCGTAAAACTCCCATTTACCATCTTTCAAACCTAGTTCATACTTCCCTTTCTCACGTAAATTACCAGTAATATACCATTCCATGAATTTACCATCCTTCTTTCCTTTTTTATATGCTCCTTCATATTTCTTTTTTCCATTTGAGAAATACTGAACTGCAGAACCATTTTTAATATTATTTGTATAATTAAATACATAATTATTTGTACCATCTTTAAACCACGATAGCCATTTCCCATCCAATAACCCTTGATTAAAACTACCCGTTGCTAATGCTTGTCCATTATCATACCAACTATGCCATAATCCTGATTCCTTTCCATCTTTATAATCACCCTCCTGAAGCTTTTGTCCATCTTCGAACCAAGTAGACCATAATCCATTTTTTATTCCCATTTTATAATTACCACGCTTCCATAAAGCACCACCTTTGGCATACCAATAATCCCACTCACCATTCATCTGACCTTCAGCAAAGTTTCCCTTACTACCCTTTTGACCATTCTCAAAATAGAAAACCCATGATGAATCTTGCAAATCATCTTTTAAGAAACCTTCCATTTCTACATTTCCATTCTCATACCACCATTTAGCAGGGCCATTAAGGCTATCATTCACAAACTGCCCAACAAATTTATTAGACCCATCCGGATAGAACTTATAGGTATCTCCTGTTCTTAATCCATTTTTATATTCATATTTTTCCTTTTTCTGACCATCTAAATAAAAAAGTACCCATACACCATCCTTTAGTCTATTATTAATTTGTCCGTGAGACTTTATATTTCCATTTCTATAATAGCTTATATATTTACCTTTATCAGATGGCGAAATTGCTAATAATTCACCAGAGAGATACCATTCCTTCCAGATACCAATTTTCTTATTATTATCGTATTTACCTTTTATACGAATATTGCTATTTGGATAATAGGAAACCCAATCTCCCTGTAGTAGCCCATTATTATAAATAGCTGAATCAATTACACTTGAATCATCACGATAATAAATACACAGCTTATCAAGTTTACCAACACTATAATTCTCAGTATTTTTAATAATACCATTGGGATAATACTCTTTCCATTTACCAGATTTTTCGCCATCCTTTACTTGGCCTAAGACTTGAACCTGTCTGTTTTCGAACCAAATAATAAATGGTCCATTAGTATAATTTATAGTACTTAGAGTATCACCATTTGCATAAAACTGTACCCAAAGACCAACCATCTTATTATTCTTAAAACTTCCCTCTTGTCGTTTTCTTCCTGACATATAATACTCTACATATGAGCCATCAAAAATGCTATCATTAATATAAGTTGCCGTAAAATGAGGCATTTTATCCTTATAAAATGTAGTTCGGGTATCTTGTCCGAATACATAAATAGATAATAATATAGAAGAAAATATTAGAATTATTTTATACATAATGTAAGTTTTATTTTGTTCTTTTTATTGAATATTCAACCAAAGCGATAAGTGCCTTCTTTGCTTCAGAATCATCGTAATCTTTAATTAAATCCATAGCTTTATCAAGATGTTCATCCATTTTACTCTGAGCATAATCAATACCCCCTGACTTAATAACTATATCAATAACTCTATTAATTGTGGTTTTATTGTTTCTATATTTAATATCAAGTATAGTTTTCTTCTTTTCGATAACACCCATATTATTAAGGGCATAAATAAGTGGTAGAGTCATCTTTTTCTCTTTTATATCTCCACCTACAGGCTTACCACTTTTTGTATTTCTATCAAAATCAAATAAATCATCACGAATTTGAAAAGCGATACCAACATGTTCTCCAAAACTACGCATACGAAGGATATCTTGCTCACTTGCGCCAACTGAAGCAGCACCTGCAGCACAACAACTTGCTATTAATGAAGCTGTTTTCATTTTTATTACTTCAAAATAAATCTCTTCAGTAATATCAAGCTTTCGAGCTTTCTCTATTTGCAACAGTTCACCCTCACTCATCTGTTTAGTGGCATACGACACTATTTCTAATAATTCATACTCTTTGTTTTCTAATGCCAAAAGCATACCTTTTGAAAGCAAAAAATCACCAACTAGTACTGATGCTTTATTTTTCCATAGAGCATTAATTGAGAAAAAGCCACGTCGAATATTTGAATCATCAACCACATCATCGTGTACCAAAGTGGCAGTATGAAGCAGCTCTATTAATGCAGCAGCTCTATGAGTATGTTCATTTGTTTTAGCAAAAAGTTTAGCAGACAGAAAAACAAAAAGAGGTCGCATCTGTTTCCCCTTTCTCTTTACTATATAACGAGTAATTAAATCCAATAATGGCACAGTAGTTTTCATGCTATCTTTAAAGGTAGCATGAAAATCTATAATTTCCTGTTTTACAGGTGATTTTATCTCTTCAAATGTCATTATAACTGTATTACTATTATATAGTTTTAAAAACTCAAAGGTAGTTTTTTTTAGAGTACTTTTTATTCATTATTTTAATTATAAAAGAGGATATGTATAACTAGAAAACACAAGTTTATTGTTTTAGAGAATACTAATTAATTTGAATAATTTTAATCAACTCATTCAAACTATTACCATCATTAATAATATTTGATTTAAGATAATATTTTTCTCGCTCACCAATTTGTTGCTGTATAAACTCCATCATTTCTGGAGCAGTCATATTATTAAGAATTGGTCTATTTTCAACTTCTTTCTCAAGTCGCTGTTGTATAATAAATGCTGACACTTTTAAATATACAGTACAATTGTTTTTGTTAATTAATTCCATATTATCAAAAAAGCAAGGCGTACCTCCTCCTAGAGCAATTATTGATTCTTTTTCCTCAAGCACTTTTAATAAATATTTTCTTTCAATTTTCCGAAAACCTTCTTCTCCTATTGTTTCAAATATTTCAGTAATGGATTTACCTTCTCTATTCTCAATTTCTTGATCCAAATCAATAAACTTTCGATTAAGTTGATTTGCTATTTTTAAACCAAGAGTAGTTTTTCCTGAGCCCATATAACCAATAAGAAAGATATTATCATTCATTTCCTTGGGGCTTATTACTTATACTACGAAGTGTAAGAATACTAATTTCGGGACGAATACCAATTCGGGCAGGCATTCCTATAAAACCAAAACCTGGATTTACGTACAAATAATTATCACCAAATTGATAGAGGCCATTCCATAGCTCATAAACAAAAGAAACCGGGCTCCATTTCCAAGCACAGCACCTAATCCCTACTTGCATACCATGAGTATGTCCCGAAAGAGTTAATTGGATTTTTTCCTTCCCTTTAACTCTCTGTTGAAAATGACTTGGATCGTGTGATAATAATATTTTAAAAGCTACTGTTTCAACACCTTTTAAAGCATTTTCTAGATTCCCATATTGTTTGAATGGTGGCTTTCCCCAATTTTCAACCCCTACTAAAGCAATTGAATCCCCATTTCGATAAATAATATCATTTTGATTAAGCAACATTTGAAATCCCATTTGCTGCTCATAATCTATCATACGTTTCAATTCTTTAAACTTTAGATCTGCATTTTTCCATTTTAGATAATCACCCATATCATGATTCCCCAGAATTGCATATTTACCATACGCGGGTTTAATAGCTGCAAAATCGGAAATATAATCATCCATTTCATCAGCAATATTATTTACCATATCACCAGTAAATAAAACAATATCAGGATTTTGAGTATCTAATAGCTTAAGCCCTTTTAATACATCACTTCTGTTTTTAAAACTTCCCAAATGCACATCAGAAATATGGGCTATCTTAAAACCTTCGAAACCCTTAGGCAAATCTTTAAAGTATATTGTAGTTTGGCGAGCAATAAAATCACTCTTGCCCCATATCATACCATATAAAACTAAGAAAAAACTGATAACAGAAAGTCCTAACCCTATTTTCTGAATAATAAAACTTCGTTTAGGAATTCGACTTACTTTATAGTTATTAGAATTACCAAATACATTCTTTACAGCATAATAAAACCATTGAATTATTGCCGAAATAATAAACACTATTCTTGGCATATACAATAAAAGGTATAGGCCAAAAAGAAAAAAGAAACTTCGAAATTTTACGTAATCATTACCTGGATAGCCTATATATATAAAGTGAATAATAAAATATCCCAATAATAACACACTTATATAAACATAAGACTTAAGTATTATATTATAAATACCACTACTCTTAAGCCTATACATCATAAGCTTTATACCATAATAATTTATAGTATCTATTAATAATGAAAACAGTATTACAATAGCTATTAGTAAAAACATATTATTCTGGAATAACTAATTATTATAGTTTTAACTTCTTCTTTAGAGATTTTGGAAGGGCATCTTTATGAATCATAATAGCAACAGTTGCCATTCTTAAATACGAATCAGACATATTTAAATAACCTCCATTATCATTAGAACTATCCTTCCATGAGTTTTTTGTAACATAGTATAAAGTACCATTTTGATCTTTCAACAAACCTGTAAGATGCATCAAATGATCATCAGTAATAGAATAATCATCAAAAGCATCTTGGCGTAATTGCTCGCTAACAACTTTCTCTGGAACTGGCTGCTCAAAAGAATACATGTTTTTCTTTAAATCAGTTGCCGAAACATCTTCCCAACGACTTTGCTCTGTTCCTTGAAGGTTTTCTTTCTTTGATTCTGGCAATATTGCTAAAGCATTCTTATGAGAAAAACCTTTACTACTCACATCACCATCCCAACAAACAGAATAACCCTGCTTTAATGCTGATTGAATAAGGCTCATCATATCGTCTAGAGGAATATTATAATAATTAGCATAATTCCAATTATCTGGCACTTCTAATCTTATGGGCTGATAGTAGTCTTTGTACATATACGAGGTTATTTCAATATAATCATCAGAATTAAAACCAGTTTCTTTTACAAAATTTAGTGCTTGTTCCTCAAGTTCTGTTGCGTCCCCTAAATAGGAGTTCATCATTTGAGCAAAACCATTTTTCCAAGCTTTAGAGAGATGACCACTAGGGTTTTTCTTTACATTATTCACAAACCCAAAAAGAATATTATCTAACTCACCATGTACATGATTATCGAAACCAGGAATAATACCATTATAGTAATCTTCGGTAATCATTCCATGATCTGCAATTACATCTAATACATCATGCGCTTGACCACCCGCACTAAAATTTGCTTTTCCATGCAAACGAACATAGTTATCTGCTTTTGATTTATATGCATAATAAACAAAATACATTTCTGATAAATCAATCTCTTTATCAGTAAGACGCAATACTTCTGTTTCTACATAAGACGCTGTTGCATAGCTCCAACAAGTACCTGATTTATGTTGACTTTTCACAGGAGTAGTTGGCACCATAGCTATAGTATCAAACACAAAACCTGTAGAATCATTTTTATCCTCTTGGGCAATTACCATATTTAAACTTCCAATAAGTAAAGCCGTTATTAGTATTCCTATTTTCATATCTATTTTATAATATTAATTTTTAATGTGTATGCGCAAATATACATTTTTTATGTTCTTTAAATTGTACTATAGCAAAAAAGCTTTGGCACAAAAAAAGGACAGAAATTAATCTATCCTTTTCAATATCGTAATAATATATATTAAAATACTATTTTGCTAGCAATACATCATTAATAGCTTGTACTAAAGACTCTTTTGGCAATGCACCAACAGCCATCTGAGGTTGTCCTTCTTTAGGGCAAAATAACATTGATGGAATTGACTTAATACCAAAAGCACCAGCTAATTCCTGCTCTACTTCTGTATTTACTTTATAAATATTTATCTTACCAGCATATTCGTCTGATAATTCTTCCAAAATTGGAGCTACTTGCTTACATGGTTGACACCAGTCTGCATAGAAGTCAATAATACAAGGTAAATCACCTTCAAATTTCCAATCTTTATTCTCTTCGTAATTAAATACTTTCGCAAGGAAAGTTTGTTTTGATAATATCTCAGTCATTATTTCTATTTTTAAAACCTGTATTTACAGATCATTCGTTACTATTTATTTAATAAATTATTGTCAATTATTCTACTTAAATCAGCAGCAGGAATCAATCCAGCTTGCATTTGAGGTTGTCCTTCAACAGGAATAAACAAAATACTTGGGATAGATCTAATTCCAAAAACACCTCCTGATAATTCTTTCTCTTCATCAGTATTTATTTTATAGAAATTAACTTGTCCTTTATATTTTATGGCCAATTCCTCCATAATAGGACTAAGCTTTTTACAAGGACCACACCAATCTGCATAAAAATCAATAATTGCAGGTTTAGTACCCTTATAGACCCATTTTTGCGGATTCGCTTTATAGTCAAACACCTCAGCTATAAATGTTTCTGTATTAATATGCTTTACTTTACCATTATTGTCAATCTCTCCGGAAACATTGTCAGTAGTTACAGTTTCTTCTAATACAACTGTTTTTTCAACACTAATTTCTTCTGCTACATTTTCCTCAACTTTAACTTCAGGATTATCAAGGGCCGCTTCAGCATCTACATTATTACATGAACTTAAGCCACAGAATAATGTTCCTGCTAATATTACTGATAAAAACTTATTCTTCATATTTCTTTAATATCTTTATTTAATAATTAGGCGCGAAAATAGTCTTTTTATTTTAATTTAGCGCTTAAATATCACTAATTATATTTACTTTTGCAAAATCGAAAGTAATATAGTTTATTATCAGTATTTTACATTTTTATGTTAACAATTTTTGGCGAAATAAGTATTAAAGAGTTTCATTCATTCTTCAATGACGAAGAAAAATGCTTGGCATTTCTTGCAAAACAGAAATGGGAAGATGGCTTTGTTTGCAAAAATTGCGGGCATACTCATTACTGCAAAGGCAAATCTCCATACTCGCGACGATGTACTAAATGCAAAAAAGATGAATCAGCAACTGCCAATACAATATTTCATAGATGTAGGATTTATCTTCCTGACGCTTTTAAGATAGCACATATGGTGTGCTCGGATCCTAAAGTACCTTCTATAGAATTGTCAACTACTATAGACTTACGTCAAATGACTTGTTGGAAATTTAAAAAGAAAGTGACCCAGTGTATTGATGCAAGAACTGATGTAAGCAATAAAGGCAAAATACAATTAAAAGAGGTAATAATGGGAATAGAATAAATCTAATTATTTAACACTAAAGTGCTAGTTTTGTATCATAAATCATACTAGAATATTATAATACATTATGAAAACAATACATTATATTTCACTGATTTTAGGAATGGCTATATTGCTTTTCTCAGCATGTGACCCAGGTGTAAGCTATAGTAAAGTTATACAAAACAATTCAAAGTATGATATTTCTTTATATACTGACACTGCGTATACAGAAACATATGCTATGTATAATTTTGATACTATAGTGATTGAAAAGCACAGCATTGTTGTTATTGCTAGCGAACAAGGTATTGGTACAACTAATGGTTTTAGTTCTTGTTGTATATTTAATGATTCTCTTAATTACAAAATAATAGGTTTTGACAGTTTGTATCTTAATTTGGATTTGAATGACTGCTCAAATTGGGTGTTTGACGTAATTGACAAGTCAGCTGGAGGCGGAGGAGTATGCGAATGTAGAATTAAAATTACTGATTCGATGATTAAATAGTATTCTCTCAATATTGACTTGCAAAAACTAGCATATAACTATATTATGGCTTACATTACAAGAGACTACAAGAGCTTATAAAATAAGTATTACAACACTTTAATAAATTAAAACTATAGCAATTTATTCATTATTTTTGCTTTACAGTATTAAATCAAAGAAATTGATGCGCAAGTTTATTATAGTTCTACTATTATTAATGATTAGCTCTATTTTGTATTCACAAAATGATGATAAAAAGTGGTCACTTTGTGGCTATACATCTTTTATGAACACAAATAGTTTTGATAGCATCTCAAATAAGTGGCTAATAGACAACCAACTGCATAACAGAACTAACTTCAACTATTTTTTTAATAACAATCTAACATTTACTGCACAGCTCAGAACTAGGTTTATTTATGGCAATTCTGTTCTTCTAATTCCAAATTATGATATTATGATTGAAACAGAGACGGGCTATCTAAACATGAATAAAAATATAATAAGTGAACAGAATTTTTTACTTAATATTAATATGGACCGCCTATTCTTTAAATATACAAAAGGAGATTGGGATATATCGCTAGGTCGTCAGAGAATAAACTGGGGGCGAACACTAATCTGGAATCCAAACGACATTTTCAATACATACTCATATTTTGATTTTGACTATACCGAAAAGCCTGGCAGTGATGCATTACGAGTACAATATTATACTGGCGCAGCTTCGTCTATTGAGCTTGCCTCATCAGTAAATTACGAAAAAAGGTTAACTACTGCGGCTAAGTTATTAGTAAATAAATGGAGCTACGATTGGCAATTCATTATAGGCGAAATGGAGCAAAGAGATTATATAGCCGGCTTTGGTTGGGCGGGAGCGCTCAAAAGCATCGGATTTAGAGGTGAAGCTACTTATTTTCATCCAATTGATGCAAATGATACAACAAGAGAAGCTTCCATAAGTGCAACAGCATCTTTTGATTATACATTCAAAAACTCCTTAAATATAATGGCTCAAGTACTGTATACTAAAATCACAAAAGACAATCCAATCTCTGATTTCTCTACTTTCTATTCTTCAAATTTAAATGCTAAATACCTTTCTTTCTCGCCTTGGAATATGTTTATAAATGCCAAATACCCAATTACTCCACTACTAAATATATCACTAGGTGGAATGTATTATCCTGATGCAAATAGTGTATTTATTAATCCAAGTATTGATTATTCACTTTCTGATAACCTAGAATTCAGCTTTGTATATCAATATTTTAAAGGGAATACTACTGATCCTATTACCGGTTCAAGTGTGAAAAAACAGTTTAATTTTGCTTTCTTAAGGTTGAAGTTGAGTTACTAATTATATTACTTCATTACAAAGCAAATAATAAACCTAATGTTTAATAATGCCTTTCTTTTTCCATTTACCAGAAAGAAAGTATATTAATGATGCCGAGAAACCAAAAGTCCAAGCTATTGGAATACCCCACCAAATACCATCAGCACCTAAACCTATCTCTGGTCTTGAGAGGTAGTATGAAATAGGGATTCTAAGTAACCATAATGCGAAAAGAGTAATAAACATTGGTATCAGTGTATCACCAGCACCTCTCAATAAACCTTGAGTTACAAACATTGCAGAGAATAACACATAAAAGCTACTTACAATTACCAAGTAATTATACCCTATTTCGATTACATTAGGATCTGTAGAAAACAGCATAATAAGCTCTCTACCGAAGAAGTACATAAGTACTGAAACCAATATCGACATAATTGATGAAAAAAGTAGGGTGATTTTATAGCCTTGTTTTATTCTATCAATCTTATTAGCACCAAGATTTTGACCAACAAAAGTAGCCAAAGCAGAAGCAAATGCCATTGCCGACATAGAGGCAAAAGAATCTAACCTACTAGCGGCCGTAAAAGCAGCAATAGTATCTGTTCCAAAGTCATTTACAATACGCATAATAGCAATCATACCAAGGGCTACAAAACTCTGTTGTAAACCTGTAGGCAAACCAATTTTTAAGCTTTTAATAAGTATATCAAAATCTACTACCAAATTCTTAAAACTAAACTTTATAAGTGATGAGCTTCTATTTAAATAAATTCCTGCACCAATAAAACTAACTGCTTGAGATATTACACTAGCATAGGCAACACCAGCAATTCCCCAATGAAATACTAATACAAATAAAAGGTCAAGTACAATATTCAACACTGTAGATACTATAGTGAAGTATAAAGGTGTTTTAGAATCTCCCATACCACGCAATATTGCGTTTGTACCAAAAAACCCAAACATAGCAACCATTCCCCCAAGATAAATCTGAAGATATAGTGTTGCATCATCAAGTAATTCTGCTGGAAGTTTAAGTAACTCAAAAACATCTCTTGCAAAATAAACTCCCAAAAATGAGAAAAAGAGAGATGTTACCAAAACAAATGCATAAAATGTATTTATAGCTTTAACAACATTATCGAACTGCTTTGCTCCATAATATTGAGAAATAACCACAGATATGCCTGAGGATACGCCAATAAGTAACGAAATTGCAACAAAAATCACAGGAAATGACGCTCCTACTGCAGCAAGTGCTTCTTTACCTATATAATTTCCTACAACTATACTATCAATAACATTGTATAATTGTTGAAATAAAGTACCTGCTAATAATGGCAATGAAAACAGAAGAATATTCTTACCTACACTACCTTTTGTTAAATCTTGCAACTTTAATGTATTTATAATTATCCTGCAAATGTAGTATTAACATTGTTTCCTTTTTACATTATTAATACGATATTAATTTACTAAAAATATAAATATCTAAATGAATATAACTTGTATATATTATTGATTAGATTTTTATATATTTTAGCATTCTGAAAACATAAATAATAAATCAATAACTAAACATATAATGAAAAGGATATTCTCAATATTAATTATATTTATTTTTATAGGCACATCAAGTGTTATGGGGCAACTTAGCGTCGGTGGCAAAATTGGTGGAGCTTCAACAAATTTAACTGGTGTGGGTATGGAAGACTTTATTCCAGATCCAAAAGTTAAATTTTTAGGAGGTGCTATTATAAATTATTCTTTTGGAGACCATGTTGCATTGCAAACGGAATTGCTATATTCAGGAAAAGGATCCGCATTTCAGTACTATTACGAGGACAAAGTTAGACGTGGTTTATTAAAGATGGAGCAAAAACTAGGGTACCTTAGTATCCCTTTTATACTACAATTAAAAATGGGTGATAGGTCTAACTACTTCCATTTTGATGGAGGGATTGTTTCTAATTATCTAATTCACGATAGCTTTACAGGAACTATTGATCTTGAGAATGATAAAGGAGAGGTTATTTATGAGAACGAGGTATTTGAATTAGACCAATCTCCAGCAAACTTTGATTTAAGTTGGGCCTTAGGAATAGGATTAGTTGCTAATGGATTAAATTTTGACTTTAGGTATGAAGTAGGCACAAATAAGGTGTTTCAATCAGATGACGGAGCTCCATCAATATTAAACAAATCATTTCAAGTAAGTGTGGGTTATACCATTAAAGCGTTTTAAAAAGAAAACTGTTTAAAAAATAGAAGAATTATAATAATTATAATTCTTCTATTTTTTAAACAATATATTTCTTATCATTCAGTTATTATTGGCTTAAATAATCAAAGAATTTCCCAACCAACTCCACTTCCTTTTGCAAATAGTTTTTAATAAGCGATAATTTCTCTTTACTTTTTTTATGGCCTCTTAATATCTCATCATAATACTGAGCTGCAACTATATCACTCTCTATAGCTCCCCATTGTGGCCTTATATCCATTGCTTTAGAGAGCAATTTATTAGAATAATCCGTATTCATAGCAGGATGATAATACTCACCATTATCTACTATCTGCTGAAGGTCTAATACTTCTATATAATTTGTGTTAATATTATATCCCAACAAATCTATATTCTTAGAATCATTCAATAACCTATCAAATATTTCTTCATTAGGATTATTTTGTCCATTAGCTATAAATAATTCCACATTACCTGAGCCATCAAGTGGCATTAATGAATATGCGAAAGCAATCTTTTGATATGGTTTAGTTCCTGAATACAATGGCAAAGCTGGAGTAAAATACAATATCTTTACTGCATATTTTTGATTCTCTGAATTATATAATTCCTCAAAATCATTCAATGTATCTTCAGAAAGATCTAAATGTGGCATTTTCTCTATCTGACAGTTCATTTCAATAGTCTCAAATTCGTCTATTGATTTTTCATTTTGCAGAATATTGGGCAAACCACCGTACTTATTATATAAAACAAATTGACGACTAATATCTATGGATGGAATATCAAAAACAGAAGGTCTCTTAATACCCTTCCAACAATGACCAATAAAATCACAATCGTAGGGCTCAAAGCATTGTTTACCTATCCCTATTATTGGAGACTCATCCTGATTCAGCATTAATAATTCCTCTCCTATTTTATCTTTTACAAAGCTTTGCTGTTTAATGCAATCTTGTGTAACATCAGTTATAATAAACAGTTTCTGAATATTAATATCTCCATCGAGTTTATAATCTTTATTTATATAAATTAGAGAGAATGAATTTAAAGCTATGCCAGAATTTACAATCACATTATACTGCAACGCAGCATCATTATAATACGTTCTAGAAAGTTTAACTGAGCTTTTAACCTCATAGGCATCCCATTTATCACCATTTCTAAGTAAGATATCAAGTAGTATAAGAGTTCTATTAGCCTGGAATGCAGCTTCATAAATCACCTCTTGGCCATTTTCCATCAATTCTTTAGTTCGAGCAACTGCTTTTTGATATTGTGTATAATGTTTAGGTCCTGCATCAATTCCACCAGGAAATAAATCTTGAGCATATATTCCAACATTGGTTCCTCTACTAAAAATAGCTAGTCGTTCTGCAGGTAGCCTATCTCTTAGCTTTGGATATTTCTTTGTTAAGTACAATTGTTTCATACATTGTACACCCTTTATATATGTAGTTTTTGATAAAATATGTTTCTCCATTGCTGCGGCCTTATTTTAAATTACTAAGTATGCAAATATACTTCTTTTCCTAATTAATTAATTTACGAATAGCCATAAAATATCTATAAAACAAGCTGAAAATTTTACTAAATTGCGCTTCTTTTAGAGAGATGAACATAAACCACATAAAAACATATAAAACAGAATAATATGGATTTTAATTTAAACAAAGTAGAGCAAGAGATTCAAGAAAAATATCGCGACTTTACAAACAGGATAATTATCCCTAATGCAAGAAAATATGACAAACTTGCTGAATTCCCTTGGGAAGTAGTAAAGACTGCTTATAGTGAAGGCTTAATGAATGGTCCTATTCCAACAAAATTTGGAGGCAACGGATACTCACTAATACAAGGAGCAATTGCTGCTGAGGAGTTAGGAGCTGGTTGTATAGGAATTGGAATTGGCATAGAGGCTAACACATTAGCACTTACTCCACTTATTTTGGCTGCTAATGAGGATCAACAAAAACGTTTTTTTGGCAGAATTCATGAAGAGCAAGGTGTAGCAGCATATGCTTTAACAGAGCCAAATGCAGGTAGTGATGTTCAAGGTATTAAGACTACTATTATTAAAAAAGGTGATAAATACATAATTAATGGTCATAAACGTTTTATTACCAACGCTGAAGTTTCAACTTTTTTAACTGTATTTGGACTTACTGATCCTGATCGTGGAAGCCGTAGTTTATCAGCAATTGTAGTTCCTACTGATGCTCCAGGTATTGAAATGAAGCCACGTATGCAAAAGATGGGGCAAAAGGCTTCGGTACAGAATGAGATTATCTTTACCGATGTAGAAGTTCCTGTAGAGAATCTACTAGGAGGTGAAGGACATGGGTTCTTAATTGCTATGAAGACTTTTGATCGTACTCGTAATGGTGTTGGTGCTTTAGCTTTAGGAGCAGCTCGTGCTGCATACGAAACTGCTCGTGATTGGTCTAAACAACGCATTCAGTTTGGAAAACCTATTTCTGCACAACAAATTATTGGGTTTACTCTTGCTGATATGGCTACTTCCTTGGAAGCAACTCGTGCGTTAGTACATAAAGCTGCTGTAGCTTACGATAATGGAGACAGAAAAGCCTCTATGTATTCAGCAATGGCTAAACTTTACGCTTCTGATAATGCAATGAAAATTGCCACAGATGCTGTACAGATAATGGCAGGCGATGGTTATTCAGAAGATTTCCTAGTAGAAAAAATAATGCGCGACGTTAAGCTTAACCAAATATATGAAGGTACAAATCAAGTTCAAAGATTGGTTATCTCTAAACAAATTATGAAATTATAAGTTTATAGAAAAACTCTATAGCTATAAAACACAAAGCCACTAAATAAATAATTTATTTAGTGGCTTTTTACTTACATTTTCCATCAAAATTCCACTACTAAATTGCCTCAAAATTATTTCGAAATCCTTAAAAATAGATTGCATATTATTAGCTTCACCTTGTTCAAGTCAGCAATGTATAATAGGCCTAATACAAATACTAAGCATGTCAGGGTGCGACTTTGAGTGC
Organism: Bacteroidota bacterium; assembly: GCA_003648395.1. The sequence continues at coordinate 13,280 of QMPB01000002.1, read as the reverse complement.
GTTATGACTAACCTCTCAAATAGGGAAATAAATCACGCCCTGACTTAGTTGCCACTCATAAATCAATTAAATTAAATCATATTTTTTAACAATAGAATTCTAAAATAATAAAAAATCAACACTCTCAATGCTTCCAATGTATTTATTTGCTTCCTTTTTAAAATATTAAAAACAAAAAAGAGGCTCACCAAATGGCAAGCCTCTATATATTATATTAGGATAAACTTATTAGTTTGCGTCCCAGAATAATTTAGTTAACATATTATCTCCACCAATTGCAGCAGCAGCAGCATCAAGGTTTGCTCCATTAAGAGTTTGCTCATCAATAGGATAAGTATATCTTACAGGAGTAGAACCATCATCAGTACGTGCTTGAGGAGGTTGAGGGAAAGTATGGAAATCTAATCTTCGCATAGTTGTATAACCGATAAAACCACGGTTAAAAGAAGCTAACCAAGATTGAATACCAATTTTCTCTTTCCAATTAGCACCAGGAGCTGTAGTATAAGCAACATTAGCATCAGCTAAATAAGCCGTTGCAGCAGCAGCATCTCCACCCCAGTACATAATAGAAGCAGTAATACCAGCATTATAATGGTCTTCAGCAGTTCCGCCAACAGCCCAGCCTCTTTCAATAGCTTCAGCTAAGTAAAACTCAACTTCTTCAACACTTATAAGCATTGACTCAAAAGTAGGTTCTTCAATTGTAGCTGTAAGATGAGAATAAAGGTCATAAGCATTACTATAACCATATGCACCACCTAATTGCGTAGTAGCACCAGGAGCCAAATCATAATATAGATCCATACGAGGGTCAACATAAAACTTCATAGTATCAATGATGTCAGCAGTAGCAACGAAATCGTGACGTCCACTAGCAACTAAATCAAGATATAATGGGTTAGTATTAGGTGAAGCACCTAAATAAACTAAAGTACCATTTTCACTTGCATCAGTAATAACTCCATCAGTAACAGCAGCTTCAGCCGCAGCTTTAGGATTTAAAGAAGATACATCAGCAACAGTAATAGCCATTTTAAGTTTTAGAGAGTTTGCAAACTTCTTCCACATAGCTACATCACCACCATAATAAATATCCTGAGATCCAAAGCTACCATTAGCATCATCTAATTCTGCTATAGCTGTATTTAATCTACTAAATAAATCAGAATAGATACCTTCAGCATCATCATACTTAGGTGTAGTTGTTTCATCAACTTTAAGAGCTTCAGTGTAAGGAATATCTCCAAACATATCTACTAGTCTTTGATACGCATATACATTAAGTATTTCAACAATTGCTAATCTATTAGCCTTAGCAGCAATATCTTCAGGAGCTGCAAAAGTTGCTTCTTCCATGATAACCGCTGACTCTTGAAGGTCGCGTAAAACGTTACGGTAATATGTACGAAAAGCGTTGCCTGGTTGAGTACGATTAACTATATCGTAGTTAGCCTCATCCACATAAGTAGTTTCAGTGATATAACGCGCCCATAATTTCCAAATATTGGTGTTCACGTTAACACTTGCTAATTGATCTGCCAGATTTTTTTGTGCGTTGGTAAACAACGTCTCACCGGAAACGGCAACCGGACTCTTAGTATTGGTATTCATCTCCTCAAAATCTTTTGAACAAGATGCTACAACAAATACTAATAATATAAATAAAATTTTCTTCATAGTCGATTGTTATTAAAATTGTAAGTTTACGTTAAAACCAAAATTACGAGTAGTTGGCATCACACCACTTTGGAAACCTTGAAGGTTACCTGAGCTTAAACCTGCTTCAGGATCTGCATCTGGAAGATTCTTAAAAATAATCCATATGTTAGAACCTACTAAGCTAAATGAAGCACCTTTAAAGAAACCTTCTCCTAATATTTCTTTAGGAAGAACATAAGTTAAAGACATTTCTCTTAATTTAAGGTAAGAAGCATCATATACGAAACGAGCATTAGGGCTTACACCATAACCATCAGTACCGTACCAGTTAGCTCTTATTCTCATAGCATTTTCTTCATACTCTCCTGTTGGGTTTCCTGCAGCATCAAGTACTGGAATAACACCAGAATTGATAATACCACCACTACTAGGATCTATATTAGCTGCTGAATGATCACCAGTACTAGGATCAATCAATACGATTGGGTCACGACGAGGGTTACCAAGGTCATTATTTTCTTCAGAGAACTTATAAAGTCCTGTAGCATCACCATACCAGTGGTCAAGTGAAAATACTGATCCACCTTTTTGCCAATCTAATAAGAAACTAAATCTAAAGTTCTTAAAGAAAGTAAAAGTGTTTGTTAATCCCATATTAAAGTCAGGAGTTATATTACCTATAGTTTCATCTGATTTAGCAGATCTTAAATAACGACCATTATTACCATTAATAATTTTGTCACTATTTCTATCCTCTGGATCTACATAAACATAGTCAGTACCTTTAATTGTACCATAAGCTTCACCTACTGTAGCATTAATAGTAATACCACCTTGGTAACTACCAAGAACTAAGTTATCAACATCATCATAAAGAGATAATACTTCGTTAGTATTCTTAGAGAAGTTTAATCTTACATCCCAAGAGAAGTTATCACGTCTCATTGGTGTAGCAAATACAGCAAGCTCAATACCTTTATTCTCAATCTCTCCAGAGTTAACATACTTATAGCTGTAACCTGTAGCAGTAGAAACTGATACTGGAAGAATTTGATCAATAGTATTAGTCTTATATACAGCGAAATCGAATCCAACACGCTTTTGCAAGAACATCATCTCAATACCAGCTTCAATACTCTTAGTTCTTTCTGGCATAAGATTAATATTATTCTTAACACTAGGTACAGAGAACATAGGAGTAGAACCAAATGGACTTGGTTTAGAATACACATCATAAATACTCGCAAAAGGAGCACTGTTTCCAACCTCAGCATAATTTACTCTAACTTTACCAAAGCTTAACCAATCAGCTTTTAAATGTTGAGAGAAAATATAAGAAGCTGCTACTGATGGGTAAAAATAAGAAGAGCTTTCTTCTGGTAAAGTTGAAGCATGATCTCTACGAATTGTTGCATCAACATATAAGAAATTCTTATATCCTAAAGAAGCACTAGCATAAATACCATCAACACCATAAATACGAGATCCTTCAACAGGTGCATTTACTGGATTAATAGAATTTGATACTGCATATAATTGAGGAACTACTAGTCCACCATTTGTAGAAGCATATATTGTATTAATATTTGTTCTTCTTACATTCCAACCTACTATAGCATTTAAACTAAGGTCTTTTGTTAAGTTCTTAGTAAAATTAGCCATGATATCGAAATTAGTTTCGCGGAAGTTATAGTTATAACGAGAATAACCTGAACCAGCATCTAATCTAGAAATACCCCAACGACGTGAAGTACTACCTACTGCTAATCTTTCTTCTTGAATACTAGAATAATAATCTACAGAAGCTCTACCCAAAATACTTAAGTAATCAGTGATTTTCCAATCAGCTTGTACATTACCTAATATACGGTCACGAACATCAGTTGTATAATTCTCGTAACGTGACCAATAGAAGTTATCCCAATATTCAGGAGTTCCGTCTGATAAACTATGAGGATTCCAAGTTACGTTTCTTTTTTGTCCTTCTGGTAAATCCATATATAATGACTCCATATCAGCAATATCAATATTTGTTTGCCACCACTGACGATAACTAGAAAGGATATTATTAGAATAACCTGTAGAGTTACGACCTGTGGTTAAAGTATTCATATAGTTTACATTTGAAGAAACTGTAAGACCTTTACCAAACTCATGAGAGCCTGAAACAGAAAGATTATTACGAGTCAACTTACTGTTAGGCATGATACCTGTTTGAGTAGTGTTTGTATAAGAAACACGGTAAGAACCTTTTTCAGAGCCACCATCTACAGCAACACTATTTCTAAAAGTATAAGCATTATTGAAAAAATCAATAGGACCTTTAGCGCCATTCACCCATGGAGTAGCTTTACCATAATCTTCGTGCTCAGGTACTGAAGAAGTCCATTGATAAACCATTAGGTTCTCATCAAACTGCTCACCATAAGAAGCATCCTCAGTTGTAGGAACTGATAAATCAGGGTTTCCGTCGCCATCAAAATCAATATGCTCGAATAAACCTGGGTGATCTCCACCACTATAATAAGGACCATAACCAGCACCATAGCCAGTTTGATACTCAGGGAAAGTTGATTTGTCAATAATTCCCATAGTTACTGAAGAAGATAAAGTAATACCTATAGCGTCTTCACCTTTTCTTACTTTATTACCTTTTTTGGTAGTAATAATGATAACACCATTTGCAGCACGTGATCCGTAAAGAGCCGTTGCAGCTGCACCTTTAAGTACATTGATTGACTCAATATCATCAGGGTTGATGTCTGATACAGCTGAACCGTAGTCATAACCACTTCCACCCTGTCTTTGAGAAGATGCATTTGTGTTTGAATTATTAACAGGCACACCATCAATAACAAATAATGCTTGGTTGTCTCCTGTTAAAGATGTAGTACCACGAATAATAATATTGGTAGAACCACCAAAATTACTATTAGTTTTCACCTGAACACCCGAAACTTTACCAGAGATAGAGTTTACAAAGTTTTCGTTCTTAACAGTATTAAGATCATCTCCGCTCACTTCTTGAGTAGAATAACCTAGAGATTTCTTCTCTCTAGAAATACCAAGTGCTGTAATTACAGCTCCCTCAATTTCAGTGATGCCTGATTCCATCTTAACATCAATAGTAGATTGCGAACCAACCTCTATTTCTTGAGTTCCCATTCCTACGAACGAATATACTAGTACATTGTACTTTTCGTCGAATGAGATTTCATAAGTACCATCCATTGAACTTATAGTTCCAATAGTTGTTCCTTTCACAAGGACTGTCACACCAGGAATTCCGCTACCATCTTTGGCATCAGTAATTTTTCCGGTTACAGTTTTTTGCGCTTGTACTAATTGCATTCCTGTAAATAAGAAGAGTGCAAGTAAAAACATAATTTTTCGCATAATAATGTAATGTTTGTTAATAATTAATTTTAAACTGTATTTATAATAAAATCTATATATTTAATAAATTGTATTCTGTACTTTGTTCCTGGCATAAAAACCAGTTTATTAAAAAATACTTTTATGTAGATTTTAAGACTGCAATATACTATAGATTATTAATAATTGCAAAAAAAAGTGGATAATATTTTAACAAATTGAACAATTAATTATATTTATAGACAATAAACATAGATAATCTTAATTTAATAATAACCCTATCTAACCGTAAAAGAAAGCATAAAACATTGTATATTAGGGTTTCGATAAAATATCTGTCACCTGTTACCTATTAAAATATTAAAGTTGTTATTTTATTCAATAGCTCTAGGTAATAAGCCTAATTATTATATAAATAAATAGGATAAATACATGATTTGTTGAAATTTTAACAAAAAAAATATAGAAATTCGGATTAGTTTCTAAAAAATTGCGTGGCAAATGTTAATAGTGGTTAAATAACTATAATAAATATTAACTAACTACATCAACTATTTTAATGGGAGATAAAAATAAAATCAATGCTTGTACATGTTTTCCATATATCTTAGATAATACCTCCTGATAGTTTTCAAGCTGCTTCTTATACTTATTCATATCTTTTGAACTAATAGTCCCAAAACTTGCATACTTATAATCTATTACTATAATTTCATTTTTGTTTAGCAATATTCTATCTGGCTTAATTATTCTATTATCGGGAGTAATAATTTCTTTTTCATTTATATATTCATTCTCTGTAGAAAATAAATATTTAGTTTCGGAATTTGCGAGCAAGCCTTTTATTATTGTCTCAAACTCCAAAGCATATTCTTCATAAATCATTCCTTTCTTAAGGTTTGTACTAATAAGGTCTTCAATATTTGTTTCACTATCGGTTATAGAAAGTAAATAGTGTAGCTGAGTACCTTTATCACGTAGTGCTTTATTTTTACTAATATCTCGCTGCAGATGTATCTTATCTTTCCAGAAATTACTTATAAAACTATTTATGGAAACACTATTTTCATTTTTATCAATATGCTTGGTGTTTTCTTTATCCTCCCCTATTTGAACCATATTATCTTCCTTAACAAATACTCGCTCATCTTCCCAATTAATAGAATTACATGCATTCCAATATTTTTGAGAATCCTTTTCCTTATTAAAAAATAGATGTAACTCTTGTGTCGGTCGTGTACAAGCCACATATATCATATTCATAGCATCTAATTCTTTGCGATGCATTTCCTGACTTATTATATCAGCAAACTGACTATTTAAGCCATATTTATAATCACCTATTAAAACCTTAGGAACTTTCCCCTTAATTTCTTCATCAGGCTCTACCCACAAAATATCTCGTCCATTTAGTATTGAATCAATTTCTATTATTGGAAAAATAACTACAGGAAATTCCAAGCCTTTAGCTCTATGTATGGTTAATAATTGCACTGAATCTTTATCACCAGCTAAATCTATTTTTAGTTTTCCTTTATTATCTTCCCAATAATCGATAAACTGGGATATACTCGCACCTTTCTTTTTACTCAATTCAATTATAACATCAAGCAAACTATATATGAATGGATTTGAAGAATTTTCTAACTTTAGATTTGACACAACATATTCGCATAGTTCATATGCATCCATATTGTCCATCAACTCTAAATCAAATGTATAACCAATACTATTTATTTTATTAATAAAATCACTTTTGGAATTTATATTTTCGCCAGGCTCTCCTTTATTATTTTGTTTATAAAAATATCGTAATGCACTATATGAATTAATAGCAAAATTATTGTCAATAATAATATTCATAAAGTTAATAATCACATTAACAGTATTTGAGGATATTAGAAATAACGCATCAGAACTATATACCTTTATATTATTATCAATAAGTTTGTATGCAAGCTGAGAAAGAAACTTATTCTTACGGGCCAAAATACAAATATCACCAAATTCATAGTTTTGATTTACTGTAAGGTCTTTTATACTATATATAATGCTATTAATAAGGTCTTCGTTCTTATATTCTTCATTTTTATTTTTCGCAACATTAGTTAGTTTAACAACTCCAGAGTTAAACTTCTTATGAGTTTTTTGAATATGATTCTGAAAAAATGACTTTACATAATCATCTTCATTATTAAGTATAAATGAGAATAACTTATTATTAAAATTTACAATATTCTCCTTACTTCTATAGTTTGTATCAAGAATAACCTCCTCATACATTGCTTTTAAAAGCGTTTCTCTTTCTTTAGTTATAACCGATTTATTTTCGCCAATAATATTAGGAAGCGACGCAAATTGCTCTACCTCGCCATCTCGCCAACGATATATTGATTGCTTAGTATCTCCAACCAATAGATTTCGGAAATTAGATGCCAAACTATTATCAATAAGTGGCAACATATTATTCCATTGTATTACTGATGTATCTTGAAATTCATCAATCAAGAAATGATTGAATCGCTGACCGATTCTTTCATATATATAAGGAGCGTGCTGTTCGTTTACAACTTCAGAGATCTTTCGGTTGGCTTCCGATAAATGAATCATATCATTCTCTTCATAATTCATCTCTATTATTTGTTTCATTTGATGAATTAATGCCAATGGTGTTATTCTTTGAAGTATAAGTTTGTTTGCCAAGTATATTGGAATTCCTTCCATATAGAATTTTCTTGCTTCTAAAATTATATCTAATAATTCTTCTTTTGCCGAATCAATGCTTTCTTTCAAACTAATGGGTTTTGATTTAGCGTACCAATCATTTCCATTTTCCACAAACTTAAGAAAAGAAGCTGTTTCTAGCTTCGCTATATTTTCGGTCTCTTTTCTATTTTTTAACTTATTAAAATAACTCCAAAGCCAACTACTAGAACAATCTCCTTTGCTTAAACCCTTATTAGAAATGCATTCATGACCTTTTTTACCAAAGCTCTCTATTTTTGCTTCATATTCTCTAGTTTTATTTAATAATAGTGTTCTTATTTCTAAAAAATTCTGTAATGGAATATCTTTCAATAAATCAATATTATTATAATGTTTGGAATCAAAAATAAGTTTCCCCAAATTAGCTAAAGGTTCATCCAAATCAGGGCTTTTTTCATTATCAAGTTGATCGAGAGTAAAAGCTATCATAAAATTGGTAATTTCCTCATTCTTACCAATTAACTCATTAAGCTGACCTATTGCTTCTTCTATTATTATACTACTATCCAACTCTATCTCAAAATTAGCAGATAGTTTTAAGTCATGAGCAAAGCTTCTCACTATTTTCACTACAAAACTATCAATTGTAGAGAATCCAAAATCACCATAATTATGAAGAATATTTGTAAGTAGAACCTTAGCTCTACTTTTAATTTCATGAAAGTTATATCTCGTTTTATCTCTAATAGCTTCTATAATATACAGAATTGACCCATCAGGCTTTTTTGCATCCATTTCCTTTATGGAAATAAGATATTCCACAAGCCTTTCCTTCATCTCAGCAGTTGCTTTTTGTGTAAAAGTAAGTGCCACAATCTGTTTAAATTGCCCAGGTTTTTGCAACGCAATTGCAAGATATTCAATTACTAAAGTACTAGTCTTACCTGATCCCGCTGATGATTTATAAGTTACTAAGCTCATTTGATATTAATTTCAAGCTAAGGTATAATAAAAAATCCCTAATTATTAGATAATTTACGACTAATGACAAACAAAACATTAGGCACAACTTTCGAACAAAATAACTCACTATTGAAATTGACTTAAATCAATTAAAGTACTTATTTACTTATTTGACAATTAAACAGCCTTTAAAGAGGTGTAACAATAATCAAAACCTAATAGACTTATAATCATTAAACAACAAGCAAACAATAGCAAAAACAATAAAAAATAAGGCAAATAAGATATATAATCTATATTCCTAAATAAACAATCTAAAAGTATACTGAGTAATATAATGGGCTAAAATTATGTACTTTTACCGCTGCAAATAATTAATAAGAATTCACAATACAATCTTATGTCAAACAGTTTATTTAATATGTCCGAAGCCGCTAGCATAGGTATTCATTCTATGGTATTTATTGCTAAAAATAAAAACCGTGTAAATGTAAATAAACTTGCTGAAGAGTTTAATTTTTCTAAGCATCATGTTGCAAAAGTAATGCAACGACTAAACAAATTTGGCATGCTAGATAGTAGCAGAGGACCTTCAGGTGGCTTCTTTTTAAAAATGGAACCAAAAGACATAAGTTTATTGGATATTTACGAAGCAATAGAAGGAAAACTACCAAAAATGAATTGCCCAATGGGATACGACCATTGTCCTTTCAAAAAGTGCTTATTGGGCACAATAGTTAACGATATGTCGGAGCAATTTAAAATATATTTAGAAGAAAAATCATTGCAGTATTATCTAGATAATAATTTTTAAAGAAAAAAAGGTGGTTATTAATCATAATCACTTTTTTTTTGAATAATAAATCATGCTCATATTATTATCTCAATGAACTTAATTATATAAGGCGCCATATTTAGTTATTTTTGTTTCAATCAGATTAAAAAAATTAGATGGATTTATTAATAATATTATTAGTAGCATTAGGTTTATCAGTTGATTCTTTTGCTGTATCTGTTGCAAATGGATTGGCAATAAAAAACATATCGTGGGTTGAGAAGCTAAAAATTGCAATTACCCTTTCTGTTTTTCAAGCCTTAATGCCATTGATAGGATGGTATGCAGGAATAGAAATTGCAGATTATATTAAAGAAATTGATCATTGGGTTGCATTTATTTTATTATCAATAATCGGATTAAAGATGATTTACGATACTTTATCTGACGATGATGACAAGGGCAATGAAACTTTAACGAACTCAAAATTAATAGCACAATCCATCGCAACAAGTATTGACGCTTTTGCTGTGGGTATAAGCTTTGCATTGATTGATATAAATATAATTATGCCTGTAATTATTATAGGAGTTATTACTTTTTTGGCATCAATTATTGGGCTGCAAGTTGGCAAGTTTATGGGCGCACGCTTTGGTAAATTTATTGAAATTTTTGGAGGTATAGTTCTTATCTCTATTGGAGTAAAAATACTGATTGAGCATTTATATTTTTAAGTATTTATTAAAATACCTATTTGTTGGCAACCCTTCAAAATGATTCTAATTTTGCCTTTATTAAATTAAACAAAAAAGAGGCTATCTCAAAAGACAGCCTCAATTATTCTTATTTCAAACAGGATTATATAAAATATACCTATTTCATTTCGTCAGCAAAATACTTATAGAAATTAACAATAGTTTCCATTCCTTTATAGAAATTGAAAAGAGGGTAATTTTCATTTGGTGAGTGAATAGCATCACTTTCCAAACCAAATCCCATTAGAATAGATTTAATACCAAGTACAGTTTCAAATGTAGATATAATAGGAATACTTCCACCACTACGTACTGGAACTGGCTTCTTACCAAAAGACTCAGTATAAGCCTTATCAGCAGCAACATAAGCAGGCAAATCTATAGGAGAAACATAACCTTGACCACCATGTAGAGGTGTAACTTCTACCTTTATATAATCAGGCGCATTTTTCTCAATATGATCTTTTATCAATTGACTTATTTTCTCATTATCTTGATTAGGAACTAAGCGCATAGAAATTTTTGCTTGAGCAATTGAAGGCAATACAGTTTTTGCACCTTCGCCAGTATAACCACTCCAAATACCATTAACATCTAATGCTGGACGAATTCCAGTTCGTTCATTTGAAGAATATCCTTTTTCTCCAGAAACTGCTTTTACATCAATAGCTTTTTTATACTCCTCAAGATTAAAAGGAGCTTTTGCCATTAATGCTCTTTCTTCGGCACTAACATTAATTACATCGTCATAAAAACCAGGAATAGTAATATAATTATCCTCATTTGTTAGACCAGCAATTATTTTTGCCAATTCGTTGGCTGGATTAGCAACAGCCCCGCCAAACAAACCACTATGCAAATCTCTATTAGGGCCTACAACTTTAACCTCAACATAACTCAAGCCTCTAAGACCAGTAGTAATTGAAGGAATATCTGGTGCAATAATTCCAGTATCAGAAACCAAAATTGTATCTGCTTTTAGCATTTCCTTATTATCAGCACACCATTTACCTAAACTAGGAGAGCCTATTTCCTCTTCACCTTCAAGCATAAACTTCACATTTACAGGAAGCTCATCATTAGCAACCATAGCTTCAAAAGCTTTAACATGCATAAACGACTGACCTTTATCATCATCAGCACCACGTGCCCATATTTTACCATCTCTTACTTCTGGCTCAAAAGGCTTGCTATCCCATAAGTCTAATGGATCAACAGGCATAACATCATAATGACCATAAACAAGCACAGTAGGTTTTGATTTATCAATTATTTTTTCAGCATAAACTACTGGATTACCCTCTGTTTCGTATACACCAGCCTTATCAACACCAGCAGCCAATAATGAAGCTTTTAAAGCTTCAGCCATACGTATCATATCTGGTTTATGATCAGCTATTGAACTAATTGAAGGTATTCTAATTAACTCAAAAAGCTCCTCCAAAAAACGATCTTTGTTCTCTTCTAAAAATTTCTTTGATTTATCCATTCTATATTTGTTTTATATTATTTATTTACTTTTATTTTCAAGCTACGAATTTATGATTTTTTTTTAATTCAAATACTATTTATTATTCAAGGCAACTTTTTTACCTAAACTGCATCTTAATTTTGATAACTTTGCAATAATTATTAAGTCTAGTATTATGATTAAATATATATTAACCTCCTTCTTCTTGCTATTTTTAATTAGTTCTAAAGGACAATTAGTTGTGAGTCAAACAGGAACAGTTGCACAGTGGGTTCAGAATATACTTACTGGAACTGGGGTTTCAGTAAGTAATGTAACATATACAGGCGACTTACAAAGCATTGCTAAATTTACTACAGGAGCTAATGCTACAACCTTAGGCATGACCGATGGCTTGATATTATGCACTGGCAATGCAACCCAAGTAGCGGGAGCTGCAAGCACCTTTGCCAGCACATCAACTTCTGGCGGTTCAGACCCTCTACTAGCTAACCTAATTACATTTACTATAAATGATGCTGCAATACTAGAATTTGATTTTGTTCCTTTGTCTGATACTGTAAAATTCAAATATATTTTTGGCTCTGAAGAATACCCCGAATTTTCATTATCTAGCTTTAATGATGTTTTTGGTTTTTTTATAAGTGGATATAATCCTAGTGGAGGAATGTATACTAATCAGAATGTGGCCTTATTACCAGGCACTTCTACAGCTGTTTCTATTGCAAATATTAATAATGGAACCTGGGGTACAGGGCCTTGTGTCAATTGTTCATATTATGTAAATAATTCTGCAAGTCCATATGTTGCTTACGATGCCTATACTACACCTTTATATGCTACTTTTCTTGTGGTGCCTTGTTTTACTTATCATATTAAGCTAGTAATTGGCGACGCTTCTGATGCCATTTTTGATTCTGGTGTATTTCTTGAAGCAAACAGTTTTTCGAGCAATACCGTTAATTTATCTACAACTACAACAAACTCTATTGACACTATGGCAATTGAAGGCTGTAATAATGCAATAGTAAGAATACAAATACCATATATTACTCCTGTGGATAAAGTACTTTATTATGCTACTTCAGGAGATGCTATTAATGGTGTTGATTATGTGTATTTACCAGGAACTGTAACTATTCCTGCGGGCTCAGATTCTACATCAATACTTATAGAACCTATTATTGATGGAATAAATGAAGGTTTGGAATACATTGAATTATTCGTTGCAACTTCATCATGTACTTATGATACACTAACAATTTATATTGCCGACAATAAAACCTTAGAATGTAATTTACCATCTGATACTGTACTATGCAATAGTGATACTATGACTATTAATCCTAATATAGTAGGTGGATATTTGCCTTATTCTTATACGTGGAGTACAGGCGACACAACCTCCACTTTATTGTCAGACCCTAGCATTACAACTACATATACTTTAACTATAACTGATATATGCAATACTGACACATTTGATCAAATTATTATTTATGATGGAAGCCCTCAAATAGTTATTATTGGAGATTCGGTATGTTCAAACGACACAGCACATATATCAGCAGTT
>QMPB01000001.1 GCA_003648395.1 Bacteroidota bacterium | reverse complement strand
TACTTTATTGTAGAGAGTTTGTTAATACTTAGTTCGTTCTTTATATTTGTTTGGTTATTAAAACGAAAAAAATCTACATATATAGTTTATAGCTTAATAGTGCTAAATATAGTAGTTGCAACTCAGAGTATTGTCAAAAGTATCTCATCTGATAAATTTTTTAGTAGCAAAAATCAAGTTGAAAGAGTTATAGAAGGTGAATTAATTATTAATTTTTCTAAAACAAAAAAGAATATTATTCTTCTTATGCCCGATATGTTTCAAGGGCTAGCAATGGAAACTATTATAGAAGATAATCCTAATATTGTAAATGAATATACAGGGTTTAAGTGGTATAGAAATACTCTGTCAGTTTCGAGAGTAACAAACTCCACAATGCCTGCTCTTATTGGAGGCTTTGATTTTGTGCCAAATGTATTGGATAAAGATACTGTACACACTATTCGTCAGAAAATGACAACAGCAATGAAATCTCTTATAGATAAAGCCCATAATAATGGTTTTGCTGTTACAATGAATAAATTTCCATATACTAATATTGAAGAAATAGGTTATGATATATTATTGCCAAGATGGAATAAAGAGTGGGATTCATATAATTATGAACTAGGAATTAATAGTGTAAAATCAGATAATTCGGAACTAATTATTGAAACTGCTTTGCTTTATTGTGTTCCTTTGGTTCTTAAATCTTTAGTTTATAATGAAGGTAGTTGGTTGAAATCATATTTTGTTAAGCAAGAAATGCATGAGAATTCTTGGATGGCTAATAGCTATAACTTTCTACGTTTATTACCTCATATTTCAACTACTCAGAATGATCAAGCAAATTTAATACTACTTTATTCATTTAATACTCATTTTCCTTGGAATTATGTTGATAATACAGGTGAGCTACATACTAATGTTTCACCTTTGACTACTAATAGATGGACAATAGAAACTTTTGCCCATTGGGTTAAATGGATGAAAAAAAATGGTGTTTACGATAATACTAAAATTATTATAGTTTCGGACCATGGAGTGCCTTGGCATCGATATGATGGAGAGATAGAAGTTAATTTTCCATTTATAAATACTAATGAGGAAAAGGTGAGCCAAGAACATCTACTTTCACTAAATCCATTATTATTGGTGAAAGATTTTAATGAAAAAGGAGATATGCTTATTGATAATAGATTTATGTCGAATGCTGATGTTAATTCTATTATGTTTGATGAGATAAACCCTACAAATGATAGCATAGTTTCTCGTACGCTTCCAGCATTTATTGCTTGGTGGGCAGAGAGTATTGATAAAAGCAAAAAATTCTCTTATAGCTATTGGTATAAAGTTAAGGATAATGTATTCGATGCTGATAACTGGACTAGATTAGATAAGGAGTAAAGCCTAATTATGCAGAAAGTATATTTTTCAAAGGATTAAATGATTTCTGAATAATTAGCCATTGCTCTGGATTTTCTTGACAGAGGAGCTTTATTGGTTTTTGATACTTTTTAATATAATCGCTAATTGCAGGAGCAGTTATTGGCGCCTCCATTGCTTGACCTACTTTTACACCAGTAATATTATCACCTTTAGATAAAACTACACGAGCAGCATTTTCCAGATTATTTAAGAATTGAACAGCTTTTTGCTTTCGGCTATCAATGGACGAATAATTTGTAGAAGTAACAGACTCATTTTCAATAGTACTAAAAAATGATTGGTAAATAATTTCATCAATATTTATAATACTACCAATTATAGGATTCTGAATACGATATGCCATTGCAACACATTGTTTTACATTATTCTGAATGGTATTTATATTTCCTGTATATGAATTCATTAATTCATCAATCTCTTCGGAATAGTTCCCAATAAGATTAAGTTTGTTTATTTCAATATCAAAAGTAGAGTAGATGTAGCTTTTAATTATTTTTTTGTATTTCTTAACTTCAGAACTGCTTTTATATTTTTTAAGGTACTGATTCACTCTTGCCAAATCTTGACGCAAAAGCTCCTGAGCCTTATTATTTTCTTTTCGTTGTTTGAGAAAAATATTAAAAGAATTTGTGATTAGCGTAGAGATAATACTCTTTTGATCAGTAGAAAGATTATTATTGGAATTCTTAATTCCAAAATTTGACGAGTCAGCCTTAAAGAAAACATATAGTAAGTCGTAGCTATTATCAAAAGTATTCTTTACTCTATACAGTAGTATATGATGTTTTAATTCATCAAAAACTTCTTTCTGAATTTCTAGATTCTTAGTTCTCTTGTCAAAAGGAATCTCATTTTTATCAACCCATTCAATCTTTTGCTTTGATTTTCTAAGTTTTGCAATGTTAATCGATAACTTATCAAAGCCTGTATCTATGGTGCTAATACTATCATTGGTAGCATAAGCAGCCTGTATTTCTTTATCAATAGGGTGGTAATAAAAAGCATACGCATGCTGAAATCCAGGCACCAAGCTAATGCTTTGTGCTAGTAAATCAATTACTTCAAAATGATTTTTTTGTAGTGTTGCAGTCATTGCCTTTAATCTTCAAATTCAGTGATTCGAGTTTGCAAATATAAAGCATTTCTTAACTGAATGCAAGTTTTTACTTAATTATTATTAAGTAAAAATTAAGTATAAGATAAGTAGCTTAAGTAATATTAAGTACTTATTAAGCTGCTTAAAATATTAATTAAGTAGAAAGAAACCGCTTAAAAAGCTTGATATTACTATGTTTTAGGTTGTAGTTTTGCATCTGTTAAGTCATTATTTTGGACTTGGCAATTCTTTAGGTATTAATACAAAAATTAAGTAAATTAAGTTATGGGTGTAGCAGTTTTAAGTTTATCGGATCGATTTTATGAGTTAGGCAATAGTATTTTTAAAGTGGAAGGTTTGGAATATAAAGGAAGTTGTGAGCTTTATTATGAGTCGTCAGAGGATGTTGCTATTAATAAAGTGTTTAATGAAATAGAAATTGGAACTTACCAAATAGTAAAGTATATATTCTCTCTAAAAGCTATTATCTATGGATTATTTATAAGGAATAAGAAAGCTGAGAATGATGATTTATTAAAAGAAAGAAAATATAAAATAAAGGGTAGTAATATTCATCAATCTGCTAATTCGGTTATTAGTAGTAATGTCCGCAATAGATTGCTTAATACTATTAATGAAGATATATATAAATATAAGAATAAAGATGTAAGGGCCAGCCACAAATCAGTAATAAAACCTAAAAATCAGTTTATTATGGATATAGAATTAGAGAATACAAAGATCAATGAACATAGGGTAGGCCATGTTTTGCGAAAAGTTATTGAGGAATTATCCTCCATGTTTATTATAAAGTATTTTATTAAACCAAGCAATATGCATGAGTACTAATAATAAAAAATAGTATTTGCTCATCATAAATGCTTTATACTAGTATACTTATATCACTCATTAAATGTAATATTAATAAATGAAAAAAATATAATCTTAAATTCAGATTAGTCTAAAATATTATTAAATTTGAAGTTCAAACTTTGAATTATAATAATCAATGGATATACATTTAAAAGATATATTATTAATCGTGTTTTATTTAGTAGTACCTGCATTAGTTATACATTATGCTGGTCACTTTTTATTAATACGAAAAGCTGGAAATGTTGTTGTTGTTTATATCATTGGTTTAATTCTTGGAAATATTGGCATTTTAGATTCTAGTAGCATACCTATTCAGGAGAACCTTACAAATATCACCATATTACTTTCCTTGCCTTTGTTGTTGGTTAGCTTAAACTTTTCGTCATGGACACGTATGGCGCCAAAAAGCTTTATTTCTTTAGGATTGGGACTCATTTCTATTATTACTGTTGTACTATTGGGTTATTATTTATTTAAACCCATTATTAACGACGCCTGGAAGATGGCCGGTTTATTAGTGGGAGTTTATACTGGTGGAACGCCAAATCTGGCATCAATTAAAGAAGCACTTGATGTACCTTCGCATGAATACCTAATGGTGCATACCTCTGATCTAATATACTCTGGGGCATATCTGTTATTCCTTATGACTATTGGTAAAGTTATATTTAAGAAATGGCTTCCTTATGGTTATTTAAATAATTCGAGTTTTATTAAGCCTGGAGTAGATTTTACCAATAGTGAAGACTATACTAACTTCTTTAAAACGTATAATATTATTCCTACGATGGGAATGTTGCTAGTTTCTATATTGATATTTGCTATTTCTTTTGGCTTAAGTATGTTATTCGCAAAAGAATATCAGGTAATGATAATTATATTATCAATTACCACTATTGGTATAGGATCTTCTTTTATTCCCACTTTACGACGTACTCCCAAAACATATGAATTGGGTATGTATTTAATTCTTGTTTTTAGCCTTGTGGTAGCTTCTATGGCTGATATGGAGAAATTTTCTATGGAGGCAATTCCAATTTTTCTTTATGTGAGTTTTACAATTACTCTGTCGTTATTGCTGCATATATTACTTTCCAAAATATTTAAAATAGATGCTGATACTACTATCATAACTTCAACAGCTCTGATATGTTCGCCTCCATTTGTGCCAGTTATAGCTGGAGCTCTAAATAATAGATCATTGATTATCAGTGGACTTACCATTGGAATTGTGGGCTATGCTATAGGCAATTATTTAGGTATTTTCACAGCATTATTGCTAAAGCCATAGCTCTATAATGGTTTTTTAAATTACCTCATTTATCAGCTTAAGAAAGTTTTCTCTTCTAATAGGTTTCTCTATTACTTCATCAAAATAGCACTCTTTGTACTTCTCAAGTTCGGTAGTTGTATTTAGCGCTGTAATTGCAAATATCTTACCTTCATAACCAATCTCATGTAATTTGCATGATGTTTCAAAGCCGTCAAGAATAGGCATCTGAATATCCAAAATTACGATACTAGCTTTGTTATTAGTAATTATATAGTCAATAACTTCTTGTCCGTCTCCAAATGTAACTATATTAGCATCAATATTTTTCAAGATAATCCTAATAAGTTCAATGTTTAGCTCATCATCATCAGCAATTACTATAGTCTTATTATATTTTGCTATATTACTATTCATGAGTATCTTTGAGTGAATTAGGTCTATTTTTAGAAGATATAATTAAGTATATACCAACTGCAATAATTGGAATACTAAGTAGTTGACCTACATTTAATAGCATATTTTCTTCAAATGCTGTTTGATTGTTTTTTATGAATTCTATAAAAAATCTTGCAATAAAAACTAGAGATAAAAAGTAGCCAGTAAGTTTCCCAAAATGGATCTTTCCATTCTCTTTTTTATAAGCAAACCATATAAAAATAGCTATTGCAAAATAAGTAAAAGCCTCATATAGTTGAGTAGGGTGTTTGGCAACCACTTCGCCATTAATTCTAAATATAAAGCCCCAAGGCATATCTGTTTCAGGACCATATATCTCACTATTCATAAGGTTTCCAAGTCTAATAAGTCCACCAATAAAAGCCGCAGGCATAGCAAGTCTGTCGGTTATCCATAGATAAGGTTTTTTGTATTTCCTGGAAAATAAGTATGTAGAAAATAATACACCAGCAACTCCACCATGACTAGCAAGTCCACCATGCCAAACCTTCAGAATTTCAGAAGGATAGGCCATATAATAATCAAACTCGTAGAATAGCATATGTCCCAAGCGAGCACCAATTATTCCACCTAAAATAGTATATATAAGAAAATTATCAACTTCTAGAGGGTCTTGTCCAGCATCTTTATAATATTTTTGAATAATATAAAATCCTGTCATAAAACCAATAGCAAATAATAGTCCATAATACCTAATATGTATAAACCCTATGCTAAATAATTCCGGAGAAATCGTCCACTCAATTGATTGTAATATCCACATATTGCAAATGTAGTTCTTTTGATATCTTAAATGTATGATAAATTATAATAAATCATATGATTATTGTTAAAGAATGTAATAAAAAATGTTAATTTGCGTTTGTGTTTTATAATAATAAAATTAAGAATATAAAATTGGGAAATAAGCATCAAATAAGGATAGTATTAATAGCATTAACTATTATATATTCAAGTAGTTATTCATTTGGTCAGCAGGCTGGTAATTCTGTTTACAATTTTTTGAATGCAACAAATTCGTCAAGAATTACAGCTTTAGGATCCAATTTTTTGCCAATATATGATAATGATATCTCATTAGCATATTCAAACCCATCGCTTATTAATGCTGAAATGCATAATAATATCTCCATTGATTATATAGATTTTATTGCTGATATTAATTCAGGAATAGTTAGTTATGCATATAATTTTGATAAAGTAGGAACTTTTGTTGCTAGTATGCAGTTTGCTAGCTATGGCAAATTTGATCAAACTAATACCGAGGGGCAAATCATTGGTGAGTTTAATGCTTCAGATTTTGCTTTTATTATTGGTTGGTCTAAACCGCTTTCTGATAAGCTTGTTATTGGTGCCAATATTAAGAATATATTTTCATCCTTGGAAGAGTATAAATCATACGGAATAGCTGCAGATGTTGCACTTACATATTTCGATACTGAGAGCCAATTCTCTAGTTCACTAATTTTTAAGAATATGGGAAGGCAGATATCTACTTATACTGGTTTAGAAAGAGAATCCCTACCTTTTGATATACAACTTGGTGTTGCAAAGAAGTTTGAGCATGCACCAATT
The DNA here is from genome assembly GCA_003648395.1 of Bacteroidota bacterium. Next base: position 32,976 of record QMPB01000001.1, on the reverse strand, counting down.
AGGCTAGTTTTCTTAATAAATAATATGCATAAATGGAGTCTGAAATACGAAAATCCAGATTCTAAAGAAGGTATTGATCCTTTTACTGGAGAAAAAGAAGAAGAGAATAAGTATGCTACTTTTGGCGATAATGCTATGCGTCATTTAGCAATGGGAGTGGAGTTTGTGCCTGGTAAAGGAAACTTTATGGTGCGAGTGGGTTATAATTATCGCCGCCAACGAGAAATGAAAATATACAGTAAAACTGGCCTTGTGGGCTTTTCTTTTGGCTTTGGTATAAAGGTTTATAAATTCAAGATTTCGTATACTAGAGCTAATTATCATCTTGCAGGAGGTACAAATACAATCTCAATTGGTACTGATTTTGCAACTTTGCTTAAGGGAGAATAAAGGAGAATTAAGAATGTGAATTTATTAAATTAGTATTAATTATTCTACACTCTTAACTCTTAAATCTTAACTCTCACTCTTAAATCTCAACTCTTAACTCTTAAATCTCAACTCTTAACTCTTAAATCTTAACTCTTAAATCTCAACTATTAACTCGAAAAGTTTTCCTTATACCAAAGCATCTGTTTACCAAAATTATCGGGATAACTAATTTTTACATCGCTAATAATATCGTTAGAATATATGGCTTCTAATTGTGGTTGTATAAATCCAGAGTATGGTGCAATATTTAGTTTATTCCATCTTTCAAGTACTTCCTTATGGAGGTCGTAATTAATTTTTACCCCATAATTTTCTACTAGATTTTTACCAGCATTATAATCACCTTCTGATTTTATTCTTTGGACTTCTGCTAATAACTGACCAAATAATTCACGAAGCTTATTATGGTCATTTACAATAAAATAGGTCTTATTATCTTTAGTTTTTCTTTCAATAATATTATCATCTTTTCCTTTCTCAAAAACCCACTTTGCAATAAGTTGTCTATTACGCATATGCGATTCTTCAACATTTTTACCAAGCTCAATTCTTACCAACTGAGTCATCAATCCGCCGCGTATATATCCATTATATTCTGTAATGCCTACCATATGCGAACTTTGCAATCCAAGTTCCTCTAACTTTGTATCGGTAGCAAAATATAAGGCTACTAAGTCGGCACGAGCCTCTTCAAGAGTAGAAGCGTAATTCTTAAGTGTATCAGATGGATCACCAACTCCAGTAGCCATTTTGCCTGAGCCATGACCTATTATCTCATGTAGATCCACATGAAGGGCAGAGGCTTGATTACTCCATTTTTTAGAAAGTTCAACTTCATCTTCACTATATGCGAACTCCTGTAAAGCCCCAGAGTCTTTTGATGCTTTATCGTAGGCTTCCAAAATATTGCTTATGCTAACAGATTTTGAGCCATGTTTTTCACGAATCCATTCTGCATTAGGTAAGTTTATTCCAATAGGTGTAGATGGGCTGCAATCGCCTGACTCTATAACTACATTTATGGCTTTAGCGCTAACGCCTTTAATTTTCTCCTTCTTATATTTTTTGCTTGTACTACTGTTGTCTTCAAACCATTGCGCATTATCCGAAATAGTTTTAGCTCTTTTACTAGCTTCGATGTCTCTTATTGATACAACGCTCTCAAAACTTGCTTTCTTACCCAATGAATCGCCATATACCTCTATAAAACCATGCACTGCATCTACTGTAGATTCAGTATCGTTAAGCCATAGTATGCTATATTCATCAAATTTTGCTAAGTCTCCAGTTTCATAATATTCAATTAGTTTTCCAAAAGCCTTCTCTTGAATTTTAGTTTCACAATGCTGTTGGGCTTTCTTAAGCCAATAAACCATTTTTTCAATTTGTGGAGAATACATTCCTCCAACTTTCCAGATGAGCTCTTTTATTTTGCCATTTTCTTTTATTAGCTTTGAGTTCATGCCATAGCTTATTGGCTCCGAACTTGCATTTTTAGCCATATTTGAGTAAAACTCTTCAGCTTCGGCCTGACTTACTCCTTCATAATAATTATTTGCTGATGCTTCTAATAAATCAACACCATCGTCAAGGCTAACTCTTTTAATGTCAATAGTATTACTAAAAATAATCTCTTTAATATCTATTTCAATATTTGGTAGATTACTAGAATTATTGATAAGTTGGTCCCAATATTTACTACTAAAATCAGGATAAAACTTATCCATTGAATAATGGTGATGAATACCGTTGCTAAACCATACTTTCTTTAGATATACAACAAAACTACTAAAATCGGTAGTTTCTCTATCTCCGGCATAAGTCTTAAGAATAGCTTCAAGTGTATTTCTAATTGCAAGATTATGCTTGTAATTTTGGTCGTAGATAATATCTCTACCCCAAAGTGCAGCCTGGTGCAGATAGAAAAGTTGCCTCTTTTTTGTTAAGTCAAGGTTCTCAAAATTAGGAACTTGATAACGCAATATGCGTATATCACCGAATTGCTCAGTTTGGTATTTAAAGTCGTTCATTATTTTATTAGTTTGCGGGCAAAAGTATGCTTATTTATTCAATATCTAAATTAGAAATAATGTGTCAATAACTGTTTTTATAATTTCATTTTCTGATAAGTAAAACTCATTATATTAACATTCTTATTTATTCCTGCCTTGTCGGTAATATAAATTTTATTATTGAGGGAAAATTCATTTATTTTAACATTGTTTTTTTTGTAATTTTACGCGGCTTTAATAATAAATAAGTATTAATTTTTTATGTCGAAACAATTACTTAAAATAATAGGTATTTCATCAAGTAATCTGCAATCAAATTCATTTGCATTAATACTTGAGGTAGAGGCTACAAATCAGCGAATTCCTATTATCATTGGACCTTCAGAAGCTCAATCAATAGCTCTTGAATTGGAGGGTATGTCGCCTAGTAGGCCATTGACTCATGATTTGATTAAAAACATGCTAGATAATTATAATATCGCATTAGTAGAGGTATGCATAAGTAAATTTAGCGAAGGTGTATTCTATTCATACTTATTATTAAATGACGGTAAAACTAGGGTAGAGATAGACTCTCGTACCTCTGATGCTGTTGCTTTGGCAGTTAGATTTAAAGTACCTATTTATGCAGAAGATATAGTTATTATCGAAACAGCGATGACTTCTGATGCTGATTATGAAGATGCACCTACTAATGTAGAAGAAGGTGATGATGAAATTGAACTAACATTGGCAGAACTTGAAGCTTATTTAGTCAAACTTATTGAAGAAGAGAATTATGAGGAAGCCTCAAGAGTTAGAGATGAGATTAATTTAAGAAAAAAAGAATAAATTTTATGAGTTTAAAATTACGATTAATAATAATGAATTTCCTCCAGTTTTTTATCTGGGGAGCATGGCTAATTACCGTTGGTAGTTTCTGGTTTCAAAATAAATCATGGTCTGGTGCTGAGTTTGGTGCTATATTTTCTACCATGGGTATTGCATCATTATTTATGCCTGCAATATCAGGTATTATTGCCGATAGGTGGATTAATGCAGAAAAACTTCTTGGAATATTTCATCTGTTTGGAGCAGCAATGTTGTTTTATCTTCCAAATGTTGATTCTCCAACAGCTTTTTTCTGGGTAATGATGCTAAATATGATATTCTATATGCCTACAATATCATTATCTATAACTGTAGCATATTCATCGCTTAATAAAGCAAATATGGATATTGTTACAAAATATCCACCAATTAGAGTTTATGGTACTATAGGTTTTATTGTAGCTATGTGGACAGTGAGCCTTCTCAAAATAGAAACTTCTGCTGCTCAGTTTTATGTAGCATCAGCAGCTTCGGTATTGCTTGGTTTATATGCTTTTACATTGCCTAAATGTGATGTAAATCCCAATCCTCAGAGCAAGTCTTTTATTGATGTATTGGGTTTAAATGCTTTTAAGTTATTTAAGAATTCTAAAATGGCAATGTTCTTTATCTTTTCAATGCTGTTGGGTGCGTCATTGCAATTAACAAATATGTATGGAGATACATTCTTACATGATTTTGCAAAAATACCTGAGTATAAAGATTTATTGGTAATAGAATATCCAGCTATTGTAATGTCTATATCGCAAATATCAGAAACATTATTTATACTAGCAATACCTTTCTTTCTAAAAAGATTTGGAATTAAGAAAGTAATGCTAATGAGTATGGTTGCTTGGGTTTTAAGATTCGCATTATTTGGTATTGGAAATCCTGCCGAAGGTTTGGTCTTGATTATAGCATCTAACATAATTTACGGAATGGCCTTTGATTTTTTCAATATTTCGGGCTCACTATTTGTAGAAAGTCAAACAGACTCTTCAATAAGGGCAAGTGCTCAAGGGTTATTTATGATGATGACCAATGGTTTTGGAGCTATATTTGGAAGTTGGGCAAGTGGAATGTTAATTGATGAATATTTTACTAGTGCACAAGGACACCTTATGTGGGAAGAAATATGGTTTACTTTTGCAGCATATTCGTTGGTAATAGCTATTGCTTTTGCATTGGTATTCAAGCATGAGCATAAGCCAGAAGAATTAGATAAAATTTAATACTAAAAAATTAGAAACAAAATATAATAATGAAGCAATATATTGAATTATTAGACCATGTTGTAAAAAATGGTGTAAAAAAAGAAGATAGAACAGGAACAGGAACAATAAGCACTTTTGGATACCAAATGCGATTTAATTTAGCGGATGGATTTCCTGTTTTAACTACTAAGAAACTCCATTTGAAATCTATAATATATGAATTGCTTTGGTTTTTGAAAGGTAGTACTAATGTAAAGTATTTACAAGAAAATGGTGTAAAGATATGGAATGAATGGGCTGATGATGATGGTGAACTAGGACCTATTTATGGTTATCAGTGGCGCTCATGGCCTGATTATGAAGGTGGTAATATCGATCAGATTACAAATGTTATTGAAAGTATAAAGAATAATCCTAACTCACGAAGACATATAGTAAGCGCATGGAATGTTGGTGCTATTGATGATATGAATTTGCCTCCATGTCATATTTTATTTCAATTTTATGTTGCCGACGGAAAACTAAGTTGTCAGTTGTATCAGCGTAGTGCTGATACTTTTCTTGGCGTACCTTTCAATATAGCTTCTTATGCTTTATTATTGCAAATGGTGGCTCAGGTTACAGGTCTTAAGCCTGGTACTTTTGTTCATACTTTAGGCGATGCTCATATCTATACAAATCATATTGAACAATCAAAATTACAGATTTCTCGTGAGCCGTATAAACTCCCAATATTGAAAATTAATCCTGATGTAAAGAATATCTTTGATTTTAAATTTGAGGATTTTAAATTAGAAGGGTATGAGTCGCATCCACATATTAAAGGAGCTATTTCGATATAAGAGGGAATTAGGAATTAAGAATTAATATAGCTTTTAATCAGCTTAGGCAAAAAATTATCAAGTTTGCGGACAACAATGAAATTGATATTTTTGGGCAAGCGTAATAACACAGCAATGAAACCAATATCGATAATAGTAGCAATAGCATCAAATTATGCAATAGGAAAAGATAATAATCTTTTATGGCATATTTCTGACGACCTAAAGCGATTTAAAAGAATAACATCAGGTCATCCTGTGGTTATGGGAAAAAACACATTCTTTTCTTTACCTTTTCGCCCCCTGCCAAAGCGTAGGAATATAGTACTTACTGATGTGGCTGATGAAAAGATTGAAGGTTGCGAAATGGCATATTCCATTGAGGAATCGATAGAAATGATGGATGCCTCTCAGGAGAACTTTATTATGGGTGGTGGTTCTATTTATAAGCAGTTTATGACCGTTGCTAATAAGCTATATATAACTCGTGTTCATCAAGATTTTGATGCTGATACATTTTTTCCTGATATTGATTTAGAGATATGGAAATTAGTAGAAAAAACTGATATGGAGCCAGAAAAGGAAGGGAGCTTTGCTTTTACTTATGAAATTTATGAGAGAAAATAAATCTGATTCTATCAGATAATAAAAAAGGAGCTAATTAGCTCCTTTTTTTATTATTATTAATTTATAGCTTATAAATTACGTTTCATTTTATCAAATTGACGAAGTTTTGCTTTAAAAGATTTTATATCATTCTTCGCTTTAACAATCTTTTTCTCAAAATCAGCTTTTAATAAGTCAGCATTCTTAGAGTTATTAAAGAAAGTCATATTATTTTCCCATAAAGTTACATCCTTAACTATTGTGTCAACTTTTCCTTTAATGAAGTTGATTTCTTTTTGAATCATTTGTTCCGCATCTTTTGGGTTTTCAGCTCCATCAAGTTTAGTTTTAAATGTAGCATTCTGAAATTCAAATCTATCAATGTTTAAATTACTTAGGTGTTTTTCTACAACCTCCTGGAATTTAGCTTGTAAACTATTCTTATCCTTTATTGGAACCCTTCCAACATTTATCCAGTCGCGTTGATAATTCTTAATTATTTCTAAGCTAGCTTTACTATCATCAGTAAATTCTTGATTCTCAAATTTCTTAATAAGTTCAAGTTTTAATGCTTTATTTTCCTTTTCCGAAGCATTTATATTCTTGAAAAATTCATCCTTTGTATTGAAGAAATGATCGCAAGCAGCTCTAAACTCCTTCCAAATATCATTAGAATATTTTCTAGGAGTAGGGCCAATGGTTTTCCATTTCTTTTGAAGGTTAATTAGACTTTGAGTAGCATTTTTCCAATCGTCGCTATTCTTAATAGTGTTTGCCTGCTCTACCAAGTTTTGCTTAAGTTGATAGTTATTCATTTGTTCGTCTTTAAGACTTCCGAAAAAGGCTTTCTTTTCATTAAAAAATAGATTCATTGATTTTTTAAAACGTATCCAAATTTCATCATTCTGTTTTTTAGGCGTAGGACCAAGTTTTTTCCAATTTGCAAATATTTCGTTAATACTATCAGTTACATTATTCCAATTTTTAATATCGTCAGGAAGAACTTCTACCATAGCTTCTATCTTTTCGCAAAGAAAAGTCTTGAGTTCTAAATTCTGAAGCTGCTCCTTATGCATTTCTTCATAATGCTCTTGTCTTCTTTCGTTTACTTTGTCTGAGGCATTCTTAAATCTTTCCCAAATTTCATCATTTTTTTCGTTAGGAACTGGCCCAACTTCTTTCCATTTTGTATGGTACTCTTGAAGAGTTAGGAAAGATTTATTAATAGATTTTTCAAGAAGTAACTCTTCTGCTTTCTCGCATAATATGATCTTTTGCTCAAGATTCTTGTTTAATCCAATCATCATAAGCTCTTTGTTAATCCTTACTTTATCGAAGAACTTCTCTACTAAAAAGTGATAATTTTCCCAAAGATTCTTAACCTCAGTTTGAGCTACAAGACCTATTTCTCTCCATTCTTCTTGCAGTTTCTGAAACTCCTTATATACAGTATTAAGGTTTTCGTCTGAATTAATCATATTACGTAAATTCTCAAGAAGGTCATTTTTTTTCTTAAGATTTTCTACTTTCATTTGTTCCATTTGAGCTACATATATACGGCGCTTCTCCTTATATATATTATATGCTGAGCGATACACTTCTTCATAATCAAACTTTATAGTTTTATAATCATCATCAGTGCCACCATTACTAATATGCTTGTCGTAATGGTCTTGCTTTATTTGCTTTATTTTTTTTATGAAATTAGACTTAATACTACCAACATCTCTTTTAACACTTTCAATATTATCAGTACCAACAAGCTCTGTAAGAGCTGCTGCTAATTCTTCCATGCTGAGGTTTTCATAATCAACCTCTTTTGTTTCCTTATTGCCTTCAACGGCTGATTTATCATTTATATGTTCTTTGGACTTACTAGTTTCAATACTAGTTTCTTCAGTTGAATTTTTAGGCTCTTCAACAGTAGTTTCTTCAATAGTTTCAGTTTCTTCTTCTACATTAGAACCATCTTCAGTAGTAGCCTCTTCATTTACTTCTGGCTTATCCACCTTAATTTCTTCCTCAGTATTTTCAGCCTCTTCGATAGTAATATCTTCCTTAACTTTAGGTTTTTCTTCTACCTTAGAATCCTCTTCAGTAGTAGTCTCTTCAATTACTTCTGGCTTATCTACCTTAATTTCTTCTTCTTCCGTAGCTTTAGTTTCTTCTTCAGAACTTTCAGTCTTTTTGGTAGTAGTTTCTTCTGTAGTTTCAATTATTTCTTCTACTTTAGAATCATTGCTAATAGTAGTTTTTTCAACTTCTGTAGCTTTAGTTTCTTCTTTAGCTGCTTCTTTTGCAGTTGTTGTGTCCTGTGGAGTTGTAATTTCATTCTCCACTTTGTCATTCTTTGCTTCTGTAGTATCCATCAATCTTGTTTGATTAAATCTTGATTATTATTAAAATGCTTAGTTTCCAACGTATCTTCTTAATACGTTATATAATATATTACTGCAAAAATATGAATAATTGTATTCTATGGAGATTTATTTTTGTTTTAGCACAGTTTTTTTATTAAAGATAGGTTTATTAACAAATAATATTAATTAAAACCAAGATAATCAGTCATATAATTAAAACTATCATGTGAATAACTGAATAAAAATCTTATTATTTTCGGGTAATAGTTCTTATATCTTTCATATATTTGCCAATTCAAATATTAATAGAATATCTAAAAAGTATAAATTATAATAAATAAACAATTATGAAATTAACAAAAGTAGTAGCTATTGCAGCAATTAGTACATCATTATTTATGTTTCAGTCGTGTAATCAACCTGTTGAAGGAGATGCTAAATCTGATAATGTAGAAACACAAAAGAGTATTGAAGAGATACCTGTAGCTCAAGCTGATGTTGCTACTCAAAGCACAGCAACGTCTTCTGGGATTTCTATTGCTTATGTGAATACAGATAGTTTAATGACTAAATATAAGTTTTATCAAGATGCTAGTATGAAGATTCAAGCATTTGAAACTAAAATTCAAAAGAAATATGAATATAAGGCTCGTAAGTTAAAAGAAGATTATGATAATTATATTGAGCAGGCAAAAGCTGGCATGCTAACTCTTAAGCAGCAACAAGATACAGAAGCTAGATTGCAAAAAGAGCAGCAAGGTTTAATGGAAATGGAGCAGAATTTGGGACAACAAAGTTCTATGCAGCGTCAAGCTATTAGTTCTGAAGTTACAGATACAATCATTTCATTTCTTAATAATTATAGATTAGAGAAGAACTATACATTGATATTAAACTACGGTTCAATGAGCGGTTTATTATCTGCTGACCCTAAGTTGGACATTACTGGAGATGTAGTTACTAGACTTAATGCTAAATATGATTTCGAAAGCAGACATTAATATTGCACATTATTGAATTTTAAAGTAGAATTAATTTTTTATGAATACAATAATAAAAGGTTTTATTTTTTCGATTTTTCTGTCATTAGCAATTGTTTCTTGTGATACTTCAAGCAAGAAACTAACTGAAGATGATAGAAATACTGCGTTTAAAGAATGGAGTGATACTATTATAAAGTCAAAGTATGATGATGGTAGTATTAGGTTGGTGTATGGTTATAAGGCCAATGATAATGAAATGCATTACGAATGGCAATATTATCGAAATGGTAATTTATGGCTAGAAGGTCCAATGTATGATACACTACGCCATGGGATTTGGAAAGGCTATGAAGAAAAAGGAGCTTTAATTGCACAAGGAACTTATAAAGTTGGTAAAGAAAGTGGAATTTATACTGTTTGGTATAGCAATGGAATTAAGTTCTACGAAGGAAATATGATAGAAGGAGATAGAGTGGGCGAGTGGTCATTTTATGATAAAGAAGCTAATCTTATAAAAACCATCGATTATTCAATATGTAAATAGTTTATTAAACTATATACAGTTATAAGTAGATTATACAAATAATACAGTAAGAGAAAATCATTTTTGTAAAAAAAACTATTAAAAATTTGATAGTAAGAATATTAACATGAAATAATTATTATGTCATACAATTTATTAAAAGGGAAAAGAGGAATTATTTTCGGAGCTTTAGATAAAGATTCTATTGCATGGAAAACAGCTGAAAAGGCTCACGAAGAAGGAGCAATATTTACTTTATCTAATACACCTTTGGCTCTCCGTTTTGGAGAAATAAATGAATTAGCAGAGAAAACAGGTTCAGAAATTATTGTTGCTGATGCTACAAGTGTTGAAGATTTAGAAATGGTAATTTCAAAATCAGTAGAGATATTGGGTGGAAAGATTGATTTTATATTACATTCCATAGGTATGTCGATGAATGTGCGTAAAGGAAAGAATTATGATGACCTAAATTACGATTTCTTTCAGAAAACTATAGATATATCAGCAATATCCTTCCATAAGATGCTTCAAGTATCGCGTAAACTTGATGCGATGAATGAATATGGTTCTGTTGTGGCTTTATCATATGTTGCTGCTCAACGTACATTATTTGGATATAACGACATGGCAGAAGCAAAAGCAATGCTTGAATCTATTGCTCGTAGCTTTGGTTATATCTACGGACGTGATAAGAAGATTAGAGTGAATACTATTTCTCAATCGCCTACCAGGACTACTGCTGGTAAAGGAATTAAAGGAATGGATTCTTTAATTGATTTTACAGAAAGAATGTCGCCATTAGGAAATGCTAGTGCTGATGAATGTGCTGATTATACAATAGTTATGTTTTCTGACCTCACAAGAAAAGTTACCATGCAGAATTTATACCATGATGGTGGATTTTCAAGCATGGGAATGAGCTGGAGAGCCATGAAAATGTATAATAAGAGCATAGAACAAGCCGTAGAAGATGGAGAGTTCAATTTTGATGATTAATTATTATATATAAACTTAATGATTTTGTATAATAGATAAACTCTGTTAAACATTGTTTGTTAGGTTTTTATACATATATTATTCAAAATATAGCTGTAAAAAAAGCACTAAATTGTTATTAAAAACATTTAGTGCTTTTTTAATGTAACAAAATTGTTAATTATAAGTATAAAAATCATAGTTTTGATGTAGTAAATACTATACTATAACAGAGTTTTAACTAAAGATAGTTTTTTGATAAAGCATATATTTTACATATTGTTTATTTTTCTTTTGCAATTTAATGTCGTTGCTCAAAATCACTCTGATGTTGATGACTACATTAAAGAAGCTAATAAGCTATTTGAAAAGAATAACTTTAAAGCTGCATACCCATATTATCAAACATTGAGAAGTAATAACTCCGAGAATGCTGATTACAACTTTCGCCTAGGAGTATGTATGATGTATAGTGAGCCTGATAATAAAACTCGGCCAATAAAATATTTTGTTGATGCTATTGACTTATCTATAGAAGATAATAGAGTTCATTACTATTTGGGAAGAGCATATCATCAAAATTATAGATTTTCTGATGCTCAGACATCTTATACTAATTATAAAAATTTAGCTAAAAAACGTAATGTTAAGAGTTTCGATATTGATAAGCGAATTAAGGAATGTAAAAATGGAATTTTATTATTATCACATATAAAACTTCTGTATGTTATTGAAAAACAATTAGTAAGAAGTGAAACGTTTTATAAGAGCTATAATTTTAAAGAATCCTTTGGTAGAGTTATAGCTGTTCCCACGGTATTGAAAACAAAATACGATAAGAAGCACTCTTCTCCTAGTTTTGGGGTGTATCTGCCTAATGATAATGTATTATACTTTGCAAGTTATGGTGATAAGGCCGAAATGGGTTTGGATATATATAAGTCTGAGCTGATGGCTAGTGGAGACTGGGGTGAGCCCGAAAATTTAGGCGCTCAGATTAATACACCTTACGACGATGCATACCCATATATAACAAAGGATGGCAGTACTTTATACTTTAGCTCAAAAGGTCATACTAGTATAGGTGGCTATGATGTTTTTAAAACTACATTTAATGTAAGTAAGCTCTCTTGGAATGATTGTAAGAATATGAACTTTCCTACAAATACTCCTTTCAATGATGTATTTTATGTGCCTGATACTAGTGGTGCTATGGCGTATTTCTCATCAGATAGAAAAAGTATTAGTGGCGAAATATATGTATATCATATTGGGCTTAACTATGAGGCTAACGAACAAGATTTTGCTAAAGCTTTTCGTGATAAAGGAGATGCAACGGATATTGTAAAATTGTTGAAAGATATTGCTGAGCTCAAAACTAATATAAATGTAGATGATTATAAAAAGAAGATTCCTATTAAGGAATCTACTGAAGAACCAGAAGTTGCTACTAATAGTAATGAAATTATCCAATTAACTGATAAAGAGGATTTTGAAACAATAATAGATTCTAGCTATAGCTCATATAAAAAACTTAATTATAAAATAGTTGAGTTGCAAAAGAAGAAAACTAATTTTATAAAAATAATAGATGAGAGTAAGGTTTTGGCAAAACAAATAGCAGAAAAAGGTGATGAGAAATCCATAGAGGAATTGAAAAAGCATCAAAAAACGATTGAACTTTCTACTGAAATTGTAGGAAAATTAGATAAAAAGATTACTGAGATGATAGCTGATGCTAATGCAATTCTTGCTGAAACAGAGAATATATACAAATATACAAATAGTGACAATAAAGATTCTGTTGCATTGGCATTTCAGCATGTAAATGATATAAACAAGCGAAACGAAAAAGTTGCTGATTATGTAATGCAGGTAACCTCTCTGCAGCGAGCAATGGTAGTTGCAAAGCGTAGTGTATCAAAAACATACCACCTTAAAGGTAAACTATTATTGATTGAAATTAAAGATTTGAGGCAGGAGTTATTAATGTATAATGAAGAGCTTAGTAAAACTACTGATGCTGAAGAAAGGCAGGAGTATACGGAATTAATTGCTTTAACAGAATCCGATTTAGAAAAAAAGAAGAATAAAAATATTAGTAATGTATTAGAATATAATAACCTTAATAAGGAGGCCAACGAAGAGGAAAGTATTATTGCTGATGTCGAAGATTTAATAAAATCTTATATGAAATCTAGTAGTTATATAGATGACTCTACTGTTACTGTTTCCGAAATTGCTATGATTGATAGTAATATATTAGTAGAAAAACATAGGTTAGATGATTATTATTTAGCAAATAATTCTAATGAAATATTAGCGTCTAATAATGCTAATGGTAATTCTGAGGGAAACTCAGAAGTAAAATTAGAATTAAATAAGGCAGATAATAAAGACGATAGTACAGTAAATAAAAGCTCAAATGCTAATGTGAGTTTAAGTTCTGATTCAAATAATAATAATATTGAATTATCTGTAAATAAAAGCATTGCTGATAATAATAATAAAGCCAATTCAAAAATAGAATTGCAAGATAATGTGAATAAAGACTCCATATTAACTATAAGTAATACCGATAATTCGGAGCTAATAGCTGAGGCATCAAATTCTAAAAAAGAATCTGATAAAAGTACTAAGGTCGCTAATAATACTAAGAAAGATAATAGTATTTCCAATAAAAGCAATAGTGCTGATGGTGTAAATAAAGGAGTTGGAGTTGCTGTAGGTGTTGGTGTAAACACTAGTATCGCAAGAAAAGATAGTAGTTCAGATAGTGAAAGTAGCTCTAATATTGAAGTGAATGAAAAATTGATTGCAACTAATACTGTAATACTTGAATCTAAAAGCGATAGTATAGAAGTTGCAATTGATCTCAATAATAATAAAATTAATAAACTTAAGACTGTTGCAGTAGTAGAGCACAAAAATAATAAGGAGAAGTTAGATGAGGCTAATGAAATAATGGCATCGATCGAAAAGACAGAAGAAAATGCTACTCCTGAAGAAATTATAGTAGCAAAGAATCTTTATAAAGAGGTGAAAAGCTATAAGGTGGCGACTAGTTTTGCTATTGAGAAAGTAGAAGAAGGAGAGAATATTCAGAAAGAGAATAATAAGAATATTGAAGTTTTGGAAGAAATAAAAATTCAAAATGAAGAGTATTTGGCTAATAATGAAGATAAAAGCTATGAAACTTATAATAAAACTGTAGTTCAAAAAGTAGAAGAAGTACAAATAGAATATTTAGAAGTTAAGAGTAATTCTATATTTGATGAATTAAGTGAAGAAAAACTTCAGGCAATAAATTTGGAGATAGTAGAAGAATTAACAAAAATAGCAGATGGAGATAATGATCAGGAAAAGAAAAAAGATCTTGAAACTCTAGCATTACTTGATGAAGAGAAGAAGGCTCTTGTTGATAAAAAGGAAACTCATTCTTCTCAAGATGTAGTAATTGCACACTATAATGAGCTTGATAGTGTGCCAGAAGTTAGTAATTCTGAATTTGCGAAAGTTGTTTCAGAGAGTGAAGATAATAGTGAAGATAAACAGTTGGATGAAAATATTCGCAAATTAGAGCTAATGCAGAATAAAGCTGTAATTATTGCTATAAAACAAGATTCTATTTATATTCCAGAATTTACTGATGAATCAATGATTGCTGTTAGTAGTAAATACTTAGCACCTGCTATTGATAAAATTAATGAATTAAGCGAAGAAAATAAAGAGAACAAGCAGAAACTATCTAAGAGTGTACAGTTAGCAAAAGTAAATTTTGATATTTCTGAAGATGTAAAGATTGATATTAAGAATGTAGAAGAAAAAATTGAAAATACAGATAATCCGAAGGAAAAAGCAGGATTAATAGTAAGTTTAGAAGATAAAAACAAGCAACTTATTGCAGTACAACGTAAAGCAATTGCTGGGGCAATGTACTCAAGATTATTATATGAAGGCAATAAACAGGTTGATAGCAATATAATTTGCATTAAAAAGGAGTTTAAAGAAAACCGGAATTATATTACTGCAAATAATTTTCTTTCTATTAGTATGGATAGTTATGCTGCAGTTATTGATAGTGAAAATAAAAAGACACCTTTGGAAGAATACCAAAATGAAATTTCTGAAGAGTTTTATATAGCTAAAGAGAACAAAATTGAACTTGAGATTTCTAAAGATGAAATTTTAAACGAAAAGTCAGAAATAATTCAGAAACAAGATAAACTAGAAAATGAATTGAGTTTGGAAATTTCCAAAAAGAAAAGAGAAAATGTTAATATAGAACTTGAATTACTCAATGATAGTATATTAATTATTGATGAGGAAATTATTGCTAAAGATACAGAGATAACAAATGAGAGAATAGTAATTGATAAGAATGGTAATATAATGAAAGAGTTTAACGCAATAAGTACTTATATTGAAGGAAGTAGCTCAATTGCGGTACAGGATACTAGTATAATTGCAGAAATAGACTTAGTTAAAAATGTAAGTTTTGATGACGATATTTTTCTAGCTGATGCAACTATTGATAAGGATGACAAAATTGTTAGCAGTAATTACATCCTTAATAATGTGTATAATAACGATGTGGTAAAGGACTATTATTATGGTAACTCAACAGACCTAATATATGTTAATGATATACAGGTTGCTCAAGCAAAGCATATGCTCATTATTAAAAAAAGAGTACTTATTGATGAAGAAATTAGTATTCTTGAGGGATTTAAGGATGTTAAGTTTGATAAAAGAATTGCAAAACTTAAGAAGCAGAGAGGAATCATTGAAGGTGGTGAACTATATTTGGTCAAATATATTAAAGACCATAATTCTGAAAAAGAAGATTTTAGCAAGATAAGTGATAAGAATATAGTAGGGGATTTGAAAAAGCAATCAACAAGATATTTACAATTATCTGTTGAACTACTAGATAGTTCTAATGCTCTTGAAGGGTCTTCAAAACAGAATGTTATAAGCTTAAGTGAAGATTTGAGATTGTATTCAGATTCAATGAAAACAACTGCAGAAAAGCTTAATAGCCTTATTTCTGAAAATGAGATACAACGTACAAATGTTGTAATAATGCGTATGTATAATGGTACAACAAATCAATTAATAAGAAATCAGGCTAAGGAATTTTTCCTAATTGCAGATCAAAATTTTGCTTTGGCAGATCGTAGTAATGTATCAGCTGAAAAAAATGATATATCAGAAGAAGTACAGGTGCAATTCGAAGAACAAGCAAAACAATATACTGAGTTAGCAATAAGTAATCAACGTAAAGCAATGAAATTATTGAAAACAGAAGCTATTATTGCTAATAATGAGAAAGAGAATATTGCTATTGATAAAATAGAAGTTGCTAAAGAATCTAATAATACCAATGCTTCTAAGAGTATTAATAATAAAGATAAGATTGAAGTAACAGCTAAAACTACAATCGCAAGTATTGAGCTGGATAAATTGTATTTGGTAAATACAGATAATTTAACACCAAAACAAACTACAGAATATAAGATACGGAAAGCAGATATAGTAGGTGTATATATTGCTGATAAAAAAGAATCTAAAGAAGAATTCTATACTGAGTCTAAAAAAATTAAAGTAAATCCTAAAAATCCTATGGGCTTAATTTATAAAGTTCAGATAGGTGCATTTAAAAAAGAAATACCACAAAATACTTTTAAAGGAATAAAGCCAGTTTGCGCTGAAGTAATATCTAACTCTGCATATACTAGATATTTAGCAGGTCTATTTGTTAATTATGATGATGCTAATATTGCAAAATTAAGTATTCGTTCGGTGGGTTATAGAGATGCATTTATAGTTGCTTATTATAACGGACAAAGAATGAGTGTTGCTGCTGCTCGTAGAATAATTGATAATGGAGATGCTTATACAGATACTAAACTTGCTAGCAAAAGTAATAACTTGAGTGTTGCAAATTATGGTGCTTCTGTTGAAAAACAAAAAATGGCGGAGTCTAATACTCCTAAAAATACAGGCCTAAGCATTGCTAATACTGAATTATATAATGACGATAATGTAATCTATAGTGTTCAAATAGGTGTTTATGGTGGTTTAAGAACTTCTTCTCGATTATTTAATATTCAAGATCTGTTTTATAATAGAACACCTAAAGGTTATTATAGATACTTCTCAGGCACTTATAATAATGAGAGTGATGCAGTTGCATCAAGAAATAATATAAGAAAAATAGGAATAAGTGATGCATTTATAGTAGCATTTAAGAAAGGTGAACGTATTAGTATTACTAAAGCAAGAACAATTGTAGCTACTACAACTACTGTTGCTAGTAATAAAACTACTACGAATAAGCAAGCTGCAAATAAAGCAAGTGATAAACAAGCTACTAATAAAGTAGGTAATAATACGAGTAGTAATACAGAACAAACATCTTCAACTAATAATACAGTAAAAATTAGTGACGAAACCAGTAATAATATAGTTGAAAGTACAAAAATTGTATATAAAGTCCAAATAGGAGCCTTTAGGAGTGTTAGAAAAGGAGATCAGCTTCAAAGCTTGAAATCATTGAGCCCTAATGGACTCGACTATTATACAAGAGCAAGTGGTTTAATTATTTATACAAGTAGATCCTTTGACACATACGAGGCTGCAGCACAGGAGCGTTCTATTATCAAACAAAATGGTTCAAGCGATGCTTTTATTATTGCATTCGAAGGTGCTAAAAGAATATCAGTAAGTAAAGCACGTAATAAATAATTACTATTTTTATTGCTCTGATAATTATTGCATTATTTTCACTTTTTTTCGTTATCAATGGTATAGCTTTGTTCTTATAATAAAGACAATAAAGTTATATGCTATAATTTTCTATAAGTTCTTATTTTAAGCTATAAAAATGAATAAAATAATAGTTATTTTTGTTCTATCATTAGTATTTCTAAACAACATAAAAATGAGTGCACAAGACAAAAAGGAATATAATAAATTGACTGAACAAGAGCGGTTTGTAATACTTAATAAAGGTACGGAAGCTCCATTTACGGGTAGGTATGTACATAGCAAAGAGGAAGGAGTATACACATGTAAGCAATGTGATGCTCCTTTATATAATTCTGAAGATAAATTTGATTCTCATTGTGGTTGGCCTAGTTTCGATGATGAAATAGAAGGTGCGGTAGAAAGAAAAACTGATGCCGATGGTAGTCGTACTGAAATATTATGTGCTCAATGTGGTGCTCACTTAGGTCATGTTTTTAATGGCGAGCAATATACTGATAAAGATATACGTCATTGTGTAAATTCATTGAGTTTAAGTTTTAATCCAATAAAGGTTAATGTTATGGGTGTAAATTATAGTAAAATGACTACAGCAATATTTGCTGGCGGATGCTTTTGGGGCATGGAATATTATTTTCAGAATAAGAAAGGTGTATTATCTACACAAGTTGGATATATTGGCGGAAGTATAAGAAACCCAAGCTATGAGCAGGTTTGTGCTGGCGGTACAGGTCATATTGAGGCCTTGAAAGTTGAGTTTGATGAGAATATAATATCTTATGAAGAGTTAGCAAAACTGTTTTTTGAAATTCATGATCCTGCTCAAGTAAATAGGCAAGGACCTGATATTGGTGAGCAGTACAAATCAGCTGTTTTCTGTATTAATTCACAACAGAAAGAAACAATACTTAAATTGATTGAAATACTTGAAAATAATGGGGTAGAAGTGGTCACCGAGGTTCACGATTCAGAGAGGTTTTGGCAAGCAGAGAAAAAACATCAAAAATATTATGAGAAAACTACTGGAAGACCATATTGCCATTTTTATACTAAGAAATTTAAATAGTAAATAATTGAGACTATTTTAAATTTCCAATAATAAATGCCAGTTTTTCTTCCAGAGATATGTCACCATTTATCCAAATTATTTTAGTACCATTTTTCTCCATTCTGCGCCACCATGTTTCTTGACGTTTAGCAAATTGATGAATAGCGGTATTAAGCCCAGAAAACATCTCGCCATACTCAATTTCTTTCATAACATATTGAGTAATAAACTTATATTCTAGTCCGTAGAACTTTAGCTTATTTGGTTCTAATCCATTATTTATAAGATTCTCTACTTCAGAGATCATGCCTTCATTAAGTCTTTGATCTAATCTGTCTGTAATTCTGTTTCTTATTTCTTGGCGATCGTATCTTATTCCATAGTTTATGGATTCAATCTTAGGAACATCAATAAGTAATTCTGGATATTTTTTGTAGTATTCTTCTATTTCAATGGCTCTATAAGCTCTTTCTCTATCGTTTAAATCTGTTGTATTATGCGGAACTCTTCGTTCAAAAAGAATCTCTTGAAGTTCTTTATCAGTTTTCTTATGCAGTTGCAATCGTAATGCTTCATTAGTATTTACCTTAGCCATTCGGTAGCCTTTAAGTACAGATTCTATATACATTCCTGTTCCTCCAGCTATAATTGCAATATTATTATTCTCAATAATTTGTTTATATGCTTTAAAAAAATCATTTTGATATTCATAAACATTATACTCATAACCAGGGTCCACAATATCAATTAAATGATATGGAACTTCAATTCCATTTATATTAAATTCCGTAATATCCTTTCCTGATCCAATATCCATTCCTCTATAAACTTGTCTCGAATCGGCACTTATTATCTCACCACCTATAATAGCTGCAAGGCTTGCTGCTAATTTGGTCTTGCCAGTTGCCGTGGTTCCTAGTATTGTAATAAGTTTGTTTTCCATAATTAGAAATTAGAAATTTGTTTTCTATATTTATCTTCAATATTACAAAGATAATCTCTTATTGCATTCAATTGATGTAAAGATGAATCCTTAAAGTCTAAATTTATTAGGAGTTTATCATCAATTCCTTTGGCAAAATCAGTTCTAAGAAATTCCATAAGATTTTCTTCCTCTTTATTGCTAGTGTAATTAGACTTAAGAAACTGTAATGTTCGTAAAGCATCAAAGTAATCATAAATAGCTTTAGTAAAATGCTTTAGATCCTTATTATTCTTTCTTAGTTTTTCAAAAATTGTATCTTTAGATTCTTTGCTATTCCAGAAAGAATCAATTGGCGTATCTATATTTTTCGAATAAAGCTGAGGAATTAAATTATAAAATTCTTGGACTTTATTAAATAGAAAAATAGGGTATAGCGGATAAGAATCCCAATTATCAGCATTGCCTCTTATCATTGCCGGTCCTGTACCAAAAAATACTCTATTCGAAAATCTTGCAGCAGGATAAACTTTCTCATCAAGCCAATTTCCAATGGGTTTATGCTTAATCATTTTTTGAATAAAGTAAAAATCCTCACCACTTTTTTTAGGTGTAAAACCACCTATCTTTTTAATGGCTTTTTGTTTAAAAGCTATGGCAGACCCCAATGCAGAGAATGCATAAGGGCTTTTTATACGTATTAAATTTAGAAAATAGTAACGCATATATATTTCATAGCGGAGAATTGCCCTATTAGCTTTATCATCATCATTTAGCGGATGATAGTATGGTATAGATATTATATCAATATCTTTATTGTTAGCAAGACTCTCAACTATTGCTTCAAAATATCGTTCATGATAGTAAGTGTCTCCATCAAGGCTTATTATTATATCTTCATCTTTGGCAATAGTTCCTATCTTATCTATTATGGTTTTACGAGCCCAACCAACACCTATTTTTTTAGCCTGCCATCCATTGCCTTTACTGCTTTTATCTATAATATGAGTCTCGATATTATAATCTATGGAATACTTATTTATTATATTAATACTTTTGATATTACGCTTGCAGATTTCTATTTTGGTGCTGTCATTCCACCAATCATCAGGTTGATTAACACAAACTACTAATACAAAATTAGTATATGTTTGCATTCTTAAACTATTGAATATAAGATCAATATTTTCAAGTTCGTCGAGTAGTGGTAGTGCTATGTAAAGCTTATTTTTCAATATAAAAGGTTGTATTATTTAAAAACAAATTTACTAAAATTATTATAGTGGTTTTTCTATAAATATGAATTAGATATAATAAAATATTATATTTTTGCAAATGAGATATAATTCTAAGGGAATTAATAAATTATGAAAAATACAATTAAGGGAGATATTACGAAATTAAAAGTTGATGCTATTGTAAATGCTGCTAATCCTCAACTAAAAGGAGGTGGTGGTGTTGATGGAGCAATTAATAAAGCTGCTGGCTCAAATTTATTAAAAGAATCATTAAGTCTTGGTGGTTGTGCCGTAGGCGAAGCTAAGATTACAAAAGCATATAATCTACCTTCTTCATTTGTTATTCATGCTGTTGGTCCTGTGTGGAATGGTGGAAACGATGACGAAATAGAATTATTAAGATCTGCATATAGGAATTCACTATTATTGGCTGTTGAGAACAATTGTAAATCTATTGCTTTTCCTAATATCTCTACAGGTGTATATGGTATGCCTAAGATAGATGCAGCACATGTGGCTATCGAAACTGTCACTAAATTCTTAAACGAAGGAAAATATAATCTTAATGTAACTTTTGTATGCTACGATGATATCAATTATATGATATACCAGGAGTTATGCCCAATGTTTAAGGTTGATTAGTAATTTCTTATATCAAAAAATTCTCCTGATATTTCATTAGTGTATATTTTTTCAAACATTATTGCAAGGTCTTTTGCAATTGCCGATGGCAAAGGCATATCACTTGTTCCTTTTGCTGCTTGAATTCTATTTATTGATTCAAAATTATCATTATTATCCAGACTAGTAATATGTTCTTGCATTGCTGTATCCACAAGCCCTGGAGCTATACTGCTAAAATGTATTTCAGGGTTTTCTTTGGAGTATGTATTAATTAATATATTCAATGCAGCCTTTGATATACTATAAGGGCCCCAACCTGCAGAGCCATTTTTAGAGGCACCACTCGAGATTGCTATAACTTGTTTAAGATTAGTTTTAGACAGAATTAATTTATCTATTATTGATTTATTCGCCCATAGGTTTGTCTCCAATACATTCTTCGAGTCTTCAATACTAATATTCTCTAATCTATCTATACCGCCCAGAACACCAGCGTTTAAAACCATAAGCTTTATACTAATTATCTCTTTAAGAAGTTTGTCAAAAGCTTTACTAATTGCAATTGGGTCAGTAATATCCATACTAATATGGGAATAGTTATTATATGATGATAGTTCTTTAGGATTTCTGCGAGCAAGTCCAATAACTTTATATCTTTTTTCTAGATAATATTTTGTTAATCCTAAACCGATTCCAGAACTAGTGCCTGTTATAATTATTGCGTCTTTTATCATACCAACAAAAGTAATTAAATTGATATAACCTTTTAGTAATTTGTGCGTATAAAAGTTCCTAGATTTATTAAAATATAGACCTTTGTTATATAGACTGTTAATAATATTTGTAATTATTCTGTTTGGCTTTGCTCCTAATCCAAATAGAAGAAAAGTGGAGTTCCATAATTTGCCTTATGGAACTATACCTTTATCAGATAGTTTATATATTGATAAACAGCCAATAAAAGTATATGATTATTTAGAGTTTTTAGCAGATATACGTCGTTCTTATTCTCCAGGATTACGCGACACATTACATAAGCTTCCAATATTTGGTTTAAACGCTGAGGATCTTAAGCAAGTATATGCTTCTTTACCAATGGATAGTATTTACTATAAAGATATGCTTACTAGAATTTGGAAAACTGTTGGTAATGATAAACACATATACGAAGTTGATCATAGACTTACTAGGTCTAATTTCTATCATTATCCAATGGTAAATATTAATCCTCGACAAATAAAAGAGTATTGCAAATGGCGTACAGATAAAGTTAAGTTGAATTATGCTATACAATGCAAAACTTTAAACCAAAGAAAAAAGTTTCCCATTAATTTTGTTTATAGGGTTATAGAAAGAAAAGAATGGGAGAAGGCTATGGGCATATTTTTTGAAGATGTGGTTAAGATTAAAACTATAAAAAGAAATCCTGTAATTAGTAATTTGGCAAGCCCTTATAATACTAAAAAAGGTAAAAGATTTTGTTATGAATCAGAAAATGCAGCAGAGTATCTTAAAGGTGGTATAATTACTATTGGTTTCAATTGGATTGATGAGGCAGGAATAGGCGATGTTAGCTATATGGCTTTTGAAAAGACAACTGATTGGATTACATTTCGTTGTATGTGCGAAATTAAAGCTGATACCATTAATAAGCCAATAGAAGTTGCTGCAACTGCTCCTCAAAAAGAAGAAAAACAGATTAAGAAAAAAGTAAAGAAGGAGAAAGAAGTTAGTGGTATTAAATCAGAAAAAGCTAAGAAAAAGCAAAAGAAACGATAGCTACTAACTCATTACCTTAATAAGTATCTTATCCATATTACCTTTCTTTGCTGTATATTCCTTATAATCTTTCGATTTTATTAATTTCCAGAAAATTAGTTTATTTTTAAAATCATTAAATTTATAACGGTATTTATTAGCAAATAAAGCTGTTAATGGTAATAAGACTAGATAAACGAGTGCCCATTGTCCATTTCCACTAATTGCCCACAAAATAGCAGCTTGTATAGGATATATTACAAATGTTAGTAATAGAGTAACTACCGACTTTATGGAAGTATGAAATTGCTTGTCTTTTACACTTACAAGAAACTTCATTAGTAGTTTGTAGTAAATAGCATTATTAATAAAAGCAAAAATAAATATTGGCAAACCAAGCAGGAATAGCAAAGAATTATATATTATGCTGATAAAAGAGATTGGTTTTTTAGTATCAATTGTACTAATTCCTTTTTTATTACAAAAAGTATTAAACTGATTAAATGCTGTGTCTAAGTTACTTATACTATTATCTTGATCAATAAAGTAATTTTTTAAACGATCAACAGTTACTTTGTCAGCCTTAAATCGGTTCTTAAGTAAATTCGATTTGAGATTGAGCTTTTGAAGCATTGTATTTCTATAATACGTTCTAATACCTTCATATAAATCGTAATGCTGCATATCAGGCTCATGAATTATTAAAGGCTTAATTTCTTCTTCTAATTTCACCTTCAGAGCGTTAAATCCTTTTTGCTCATTTTCTTCAAATTCTTTTTTAAATTGCTTAATTTTAATTGGTTTACCATAGTTAACAAACAAATTTGAATTCGAGTGAACATAGTCATCATAGTATATGCCAACTGGAATTATAGTTAAATCCAGTTCATAGTTATTATTTATTTCAGCTTGAAAAGCAATTCTTGGAACAGCTTTTTTTAATGGTCGCAGGTGACGTTTATTAGTATGGGTTGCTTCAGGAAATAATCCTAAAGACATATTTGCTTCTAATATCTCAATACTTTTATTAAATATTTCTTCATTTTTCTTAAGGCTCTCTTTTCCATCTCTAATTCTATAAATAGGCAACATTTTGAAGAATGTAAATATTTTTAATAATATTGGATTATTAAAAATATCTGCTCTAGTTAGAAATACTGTTTGTTGCTTACTAGTAAATAAAATCCCCCAAGGATCCATCAGCGCATTCTGGTGATTGGCCGCAAAAATAGTAGGCTTATTATCAGGAATATTTTCCAATCCATCACTTTCAATTTTCCTATAAAAATTTTGGAAGAACTGTCGTATTACTACTCTGAGCATTTCGTACGATAAAGACCACTTTGTCATTTTAATTATTTTTTTGAGATTGTTTTTTTAAGGATGCTATAAAATTTTTAGCTATTGAATTCGAAATGTCAGTATCAATCATATGTTCTGGGTGAAACTGAACTCCTAAGAAAAAACTTGGATAGTATATAGTATCTTTTAAAATTACAGATTCTACTATACTATCTGTTGAGATAGCATTTACTACAAAAGATTTTGCTAATCTATTTATTGCTTGATGATGATATGAATTTACAAGAATTGTATCATAAATATTTGATCCCAATAGAATATCTTCTGTTTGTACAATAATTTGATGAATTGCTCCTGTATCTATACGATGTATTACTTTGGTTCCATGCATCGTTGGTATATCAGCAATTAGGCTACCTCCAAAAAATACATTCAGAATTTGTTGTCCTCTGCAGATTCCCAATATAGGTAGTTGTTTGCTATAAGCTAAAAATATTGATTGAAATTCTAACGAATCGCGATAATTGTCAGGGACTTCACATATATAGGAAAGGCTATCTTCATGATAAAGTTTAGGGTTAACATCTGGTCCACCGCTTATTATTATTCCATCAACAATATCTATAATTTTACTCGCACTATCTAATGATAAATCGTATAGATCATATATAATGATAGCAGAATCGTGGTGCAATATCCATTTTTTATATTGTTCATAACCAGTACTGCCATGGGCTTTAGTAATAGCAAGATGTATACTTTTTGGATTATTGCTTGTTCTATTTGTTTCGCCGCTATTAACTCCATTGCATGACGTAAATGCGGCTAGTATTATTATTATAAAAAAGCTTTGTATTTTGAATGGTATATACTTCATTTTTAATAGTTATATAATAGGGTAGTCTATTAACTAGTAATTGCAAATATAAAAAAAAGCTCACATTATTGTGAGCTTTTTAATTTTATTTTTTCCTAGATAACCATTTGAAGATTCCACCCTTCTTCTTAAACACTTTTCCCGAAGGGTTTCTCATAGGTTTAACATTCTTAACTTCACTATTATCCTTCTTTACTAATTGAGTATTAACTTCTTTAGTAGGATTAGTATTAGAATCTTGTTCGATATTTACGATTGCTGCATTTTGAATTAAATGTGTTTCTACTTTATCACTTTCAAGATGATTATTGAAATCTTCAGTATTTAATTCATCAACTACTATATCATTTATATCAACTTCTTCACAATCTTTACTAGTTGCATCAGAGTTTTCTATTAAATCAATATTACTCTTGGTGAAAAGCTCTGTTTCTTCAATTACTAATTCTATATTATTGCTTGTAGTTTCTATAGAAACTTTTTTGCTAGGTATTATAGTATTGTTATCAGTAATACTAATTACCTCTTTGGTTAATTTATTAGAATTATTAAATTCAGAAGGTTCTATTTGTTTAATATCTTCTGTATTTATAATATTAATAGAAGCGCTAGTTACATTAGTATCCACTGTATTGTCATCATCACTTGTTAAGCAATCTAGGTTTAGAAGGTAATAAGTGAAGCCTGCAACTATAATAGCAACAGTACTGATTGAAACAATTAAAGTCGTAGAAAAAGAAGAAGAGGCTACTTGAGTAGCAGTAGCTCCAACATTAGATAATGTAGAGCTATTTATCACCTTTTCCATATTAGTCCAGTACTCTGACTTATATTCGCAATTCAAGTCATTGAGCTTGTCTTGAATTAATTTGTCTATGTTTGGATTAGCCATATATATATTTATTTAGAATAGTTGTGTCTATCGATATTACCTCTTAATATCTTTCTTGCATTCTGCAAATGCCAATGAGATGTTCCTTCACTAATATTTAGTTTGTCAGATATTTCCTTATGTTTCATACCTTCCATAATATTCATGTTAAAAACAGCTCTTGTCATTGGGGGAAGCATCTGAACATAATCTAATATCTCCTCTACATTAAAATCACTTAAAGCATCATTCTCAAAATAGAAATCACTTTCAAAGATATTATTATCATTTAATTCAACAGATTCTAGCTTTAAGCTTTTTATATGGTCTAGAGCAGTATTTACAATAATACGTTTCATCCATCCTTCAAATGAGCCTTTTCCTGAATATTTATCAATCTTAAGGAAAACTTTTAAAAACCCACTATTAACAACCTCACTAGCTTCATCCCAGTTACCACAGTATCTCATCGAGATACTCATCATAAGACCAAAATACTTCTCATATAAACGCTTTTGACTTTTGCGTTTATTAGCTCGTATTCCATCAATTAATTCCGATAATTCGGTTTGATTATTGGTACTCATTGAGTGTAACTATATTTAAGACGAGTGTGAAATAGTTTTTCTTTGGTAATATATAAATTAAGTAAGCTTAATATTTCACATTTATCTATAAAATTAAAATTATTGTTAATAATCGCTTATCTATTGTCTGTATTTGTTATTATTTAAGCAAAAAATTTGATAAGTTCTCAAAAATATTAAAAAATGTTAATAGTATTACATTAATTATAAATAAATAGGTAAAAATTATGTACTAGGATTAAATAAATAATATTTTCCAAAGCATAATTGATCTATTTATCAATAATTTCTTTTGCAAATTCTCCTAAATTAACACCATCTAGATTACCAGAGGTCATTATTAATAAATTTTTATCACTATAGTCAATCTCTTTAAGGTAATTCTGCAATTTATTTGATTCTGTAAAAATTAGTAATTTTTTATTGGCGAATCCATCTTTAACTTGTTCTACACTAATTTCAGGTAGTTTTTTGTGGGCAATTGTATGAGGATTGAAATAAACAATTGCAATATCGGCATCGTCCATTGCACCTTTATAATGAGAAAGGAAGTCTGCACTTAACGAGCTGAAAGTATGAAGCTCCATACATGCTACTAATTTACGCTTTTTAAACTGATGCTTCATTGCAGAAGTAGTAGCCATAAGCTTTGATGGGCTATGAGCAAAGTCTTTAAATACCTTCGTATTTGCATTTTCGCCAATAAGTTCTAATCTGTTTGATGCTCCTTTGAAACTACTTATCGACTTATAAAAATCATGCTTATTAATTCCAATTTGTTGGCAGACCAACTGCGCTCCATTAAGATTCATAAGGTTATGATCACCAAATACCTTTAGCGCATATTCAATATTGTCAATTTTTATATGCGTAATACCATTGTCGTCAATTCTATGTTCAGGTATTCCATAAGGATACTTTAATAGTTTAGGTTCTGCTTCTTTGGCAATTTTATTTAATTCATCATCCTCTTTACAATAGATTAAAGCCCCATTTTTATCAATCAAATTAATAAAAGTACTAAACTGACTTACATAATTATCAAAAGTAGGGAATACGTTGATGTGGTCCCAGGCTATACCACTAAGCAATGCAATATGAGGCATATAGAGGTGAAATTTAGGTCTACGATCGATGGGGGAAGTAAGATATTCATCGCCTTCAATTACCATGTATTTTGCACTATCGGTAAGTTTTACCATTACCTCAAAACCTTCAAGTTTAGCACCTACCATATAATCTGTTTCAATATTTAGATCCTGCATTACATGCAATATCATTGATGTTATGGTAGTTTTACCATGACTTCCTCCAATTACTATTCTTGTTTTGTCCTTTGATTGTTCATAAAGAAACTCAGGGTATGAGAAGATTTTAAGGCCTAGTTTTTGTGCCTTAAGGAGCTCTGGGTTGTCGATACGTGCATGCATTCCAACAATTATAGCATCTAATTCTGGGGTGATTTTATCAATATTCCATCCATTAGTGCTTGGAAGTATATTGTATTTTTTAAGTCTAGATTTTGATGGTTCAAATATTTCGTCGTCAGATCCACTAACCTCATAACCCTTTAAATGCAATGCTATTGCCAGATTATGCATTGCGCTACCGCCAATTGCTATAAAATGTATTTTGCTCATAAGTAAAAATTATTTCAGTATTAAAGCATAAAAATAATTACAATTTCTAGCTTATTTTTGTATAATCAATTTAGTTATCATCTTTGTTTTGTTGAAAATCATAAATTATTTATTATATATATTTATCTTATAATCATTGTAGTTTAGCGATATTAATAGTATTTTTGCATGGCAGATAAGCAAAATACCTAATTATAATCATTGTTATAACCCTATTAATATGCGTTCCATTTGTTTAAATTTTGAAATTAACCATATTCAGTGTAATAATTCTGAGTTGTCTGATAATGAAAAAAGACTCTTTAATGAGGATATTAATAGAGAAATAATTAAAAAGTATTACTCTAAGATAAATGATATATTAATAAAAATAAGCAGTGAGTTTGGTAGTCTTTTTAAGTATAGTATAAGTATTTCTAAAGATAGCCTTGGTTTTTATAATACATATAATCCAAGTTTTATCGATAGTTTAAAGCAGCTTAATAAACTATCGGTTAGCTATCTCCATACTTTATCATCATTATCAGCAATTACAAATTCTAATAAGCTGACGAATGAAATAACTGATTACCAGATTTATATTAGATCACTGCTCAATAAAGAGTGTACAAATATACTTTATGACTCGGGTTTATTGAATAAGGAATTACTGAATAGTATAAACAAAAGTGATATTTCAGCAATACTGGTAAATAAAAGCTTTGATAATAATAAGGTTCTACTTTCTGATGAAATTCATAATATAAAACTATTGCAGAATGATTCAGGCTTTCTAACATCTTTTATAGATAGTAATAATGATTTGGACTCTATTATTAATATATTGAATAATAAGCCTGATGATACTGAAATTGTAAATATTAATATAAATTATTCTGATTTTATTGATAATGAGGTTCTTTTAAGTAAATTGAAGGAATTCCCTGAAAAGCTTATGAGTGAGAGTAATTATGCATTTATTTCGTTAGAAGATGCTTTTAATTATTCAGAGGCCAAATATATTGCAGCGAGCATTGATTCTATTGCGGACAATATATTAAGTATTAATTATGAAAATGAATACTCAAAACAGCTTATTATTGAATGTGAGAATGTAGCTAATGAAGTGTATAGATGTAGGACTATTGAGAAATCTTATTTATGGCGTCAGATAAGTTCTATTAATATTTATCGCAACTTTGAAACAGATATTTACGCAAATCAGGAGATCAAAGAATTGGAGAGCCCAGCAATTATTATTGATTATGTTTTAAGTGATTATAATCGCCTAGTATCTTCATTGGATATATGTAATGAGGGTAATGATTCATACAAAACTAGATTTGCTGATATAGAAAATATGCCTAAATTAAAGGTAAAGAAGCTATTTTCAGGTTTTGATGCTCAAACAATACTCTATTCAATAGAGAATCAGAGTGCTGAGCTTAAGGATCGTGTTTTGTCAAATATACCTTATAAAATACTTGATGAGGTGGAAAGTATAATGTCGGACTCTAAAATTAGTAAAATTGAGATCCGTAATGCAAGGAGACGCATTTTAACAAAACTAAAAAAAATCAATTAATGCTATGTTGAAAGTGGTTGGTTTATTTTTTATACTATTTATAGGAGTGGGAGCAATGGCTCAGTTTGATACTAACTATGTGTACCTCACAAAAGATAAATTCTCTCTTTATCCGTTGGCAGAGTCTGCCGTTTCAACTTTTTTTTATGATTATTATGATGCAAACAATAATGTTACTAGTATAGAGTATCATACACGACAATATAATAGTATAGGTATTGGCGCTAGTTTCTATAGATTTGGTTTTAGTTTAACTTTTGAATTACCATATACAAATATTCCAGAGCTAAAAGAACATAATGCATTTAATTTTAAGGGAGGATACTCTTATCGTAGATTTTTTGCAGAGCTTCGAATAAAGAAATATTCTGGAGTGGAAGAAACTATTGAATACCCTGGAAACAATGGAGCTGTAGTTAATATTAGAAAGGATATAACAATTACTGAGTATGGAGGTAATATGTATTTTTTTCTTTGCAAAAAGTTTAATTTTGATGCTAATTATAAGAACTATAATCTACAGAAAAAGAGTGCAATAAGTCCTTTTATTAATGTTGGTATTGGTAATTATAGTATCAATGGAGATTTTCTTTTAAGTGATTCTTCTTCTCAGATTAATCAAACAATAATGACTGAGATAGGAAGTCTGTCTTTACATATAATACCAAGTTTTGCAGCAACGGTGGTTTATCGTGGATTCTACTTTGCAAATATGCTTGGATTGGGAATAGGACTTAATAAAAATACGATTAAATACAACGATCAAAATAAATATTTATATGGAGTAATGCCAGTATTTGAGTGGAATTCTACAATTGGTTATAGTACAAAAAGCTACTTTGTATCTCTTATTCTATCCATGGAAAGCAATAGAGCAAAATATAATAATTCATATTTAGGAACTGTGTACACATTGTGGAGTATTAAGCTTGGTAAGAAAATAAATATCAAATATCTGGGAAAAATAGGCCCATATTTATAAGTATTTTTTTCTTTTTATTATAAAAATCACATAATTCCATATTTCTTACCAAATTAATTAGTATCTTATTATACTGACATACAGTACTATAAACTGTAGTGCTAAGATTTTATTGATTATTTTATTAAAATAGTTCGCATGCGTACTATTTTTTCCTAATTTTGTACGCATGCATACTAAATGTGGTTAGTTTCCAAATATTGCTAATTACAAAATGCTAAAAACACTAAAAATGGGTAGTAATATCCAAGTTCATAATTTATTAAAATATGCAATTAAACGAAACAATAGAATTTTACACAAAAGCCTCATCGATGGCTTTGAAAAGAATGTATAATTACGTAGGTTCAGATTATGGAATCACGCAAACAATAGGTTTTGTATTAGTATATATAGCAAAAGAAGGTATTTCGCCAGGAAAACTATCAGAAAAACTAGAGATGAAGAAATCTAGTTTAACACGCTTACTAAACAAAATGGAAGAAGAAGGATGCATTTATAAAAAGAATGACTCTGACGATAAAAGAATTACAAAATTATTCTTAACAGAAAAAGGTTTAGAACGCCGTCGTATTGCAAAAGTAGCCGTTCTAGGCTTTAATGAGCGTATTATGACTTCAGTTAGTGATACTGAACTAGATGCGTTTATAAAAGTATCTAAGATAATTACTAGTGAAGTTGATAGTATAATAGAAAAGAAATAATACAAAATAACCACATAAAACAAGTATTTATGAATCGCAAAATAAAAAAAATTGCAGTATTAGGTTCAGGAGTAATGGGATCAGGTATTGCATGTCATTTTGCCAATATAGGAGCAGAAGTGTTGCTTTTGGATATTGTGCCAAATGAACTCAACAAAAAAGAACAAAAACAGGGTATTAAAACTACTGATAAGGTTTTTAGGAATCGTATTGTTAATGGAGCATTAGCTGCAGCATTAAAATCAAAACCAAGCCCAATTTACAAAAAATCATTTGCTGATAGAATTACTACGGGTAATTTTGATGATGATCTAAAGTATATAAAAGATTGCGACTGGGTTATTGAGGTTGTAATTGAAAGACTTGATATTAAAAAATCAGTTTTTGAGAATGTGGAAAAATATCGTAAAAAAGGTAGTTTAATTACTACAAATACTTCAGGTATCTCAATAGAGGCAATGCTAGAAGGTAGGAGTGATGATTTTCAGGCTAATTTCTGTGGAACGCATTTCTTTAACCCTCCACGTTATTTACAGTTATTTGAAATTATTCCTTCTACAAAGACTAATCCCGAAGTACTTGAGTTTTTAACCGACTATGCTGGTAGGTTTTTAGGAAAAACTGCTGTATTAGCAAAAGACACTCCGGCTTTTATCGCCAATAGAATAGGTACTTATTCTATAATGGATTTGTTTAATAATGTAAAAGATTATGGTCTTACAATTACTGAAATTGATAAACTTACTGGGCCGCTAATTGGAAGAGCAAAGTCTGCTACTTTCAGAACAGCTGACCTTGTGGGACTTGATACTCTTGTACATGTTGCAAATAATATTAAGGAAACTACCAATGACGAAGCTAATGATGCGTTCTCTATTCCGGATTATTTAACTACAATGTTGAAAAATAATTGGTTAGGCTCAAAAACTAAGCAAGGATTCTTTAAGAAGACTGTAGTTAATGGTAAAAAGAAATTCTATACTCTTGATTTTGAATCATTAGAATATACAGAAGATAAAAAACCAAAATTTAAGGTTTTTGAAAAAACTAAAGGTATTGATGATATTGGAAAACGAGTAGCTATATTTATGGCTGATGATACCAAGGTTGGTGATTTTTACAGAAAATCATTCTATGGTCTTTTCCAATTTGTATCAAATCGTATTCCAGAGATTACCGAAGATATATATAAAGTAGATGATGCATTGAATGCTGGTTTTGGATGGAAACTAGGTCCATTTCAAACGTGGGATGCTGTAGGAGTAGAGGCTAGTGTAAAAGCTATGGAAGAGATTGATAAAAAGCCT